>JAIRXV010000132.1 GCA_031268115.1 Bifidobacteriaceae bacterium | reverse complement strand
CCGCCCCAAAGCGAAACCGGAATTCTGCACCCTGGTCAGTGGACGCGACAGCGTCACTCAACGCGGGTGTCCCCGTCCCAGCGGTGGTGCTCGGTCTCCCACTTTGCGCGGTATTCGTTCAGGCTCTCCGGGTTAGCTCCCCCGGCCATGCCTGGCTCCAGGTTCTGCACCTCGTCGTCCTGCCAGCCGCACAAAGTGCAGATCTCGAAGATGCTCCCAGGTGGCAGGGTCGGGAAGCCGCAGCAGGCGCAGATCTTATTCGGTGGCTTCATGATAATTCCTTTGCTCTTGGCGATAAGCTACCGGCGTCTTGGCGAGGTTTCGCATCTTCCATGCCGCCGCTGGGTCGGCTTGGGTGGCGGCGAGCGTCTCGGGATAGCCCGCGAACAGCAACTCGGGTGCGAAATCAGCGCGGGCCGCCTCTGCCAGGTATTGGGCTTCGTCATCGTCGTGGGGCCTTGACACGCTGGTGAGGTACGCCTCGGCGGCATCGACCAGTTCGCCCAACTCTGGCTCCTCTCCGGTGACAAGCATTGGATGAAGTGCAACGGTGATTTCCTGCTCGCGCCCGGCGAATCGGTCAGCCACCCGGAACGGTCTGGGAAACGGACCAGACAGGGACAGGTAGTACAAGATGACCCGCCGGAGCAACACTTCGTCTCCTTGGGCGAACAGCTGCGGGAGGCGCTGTGTGATTCGGACGATGTCGTACAGGTCGCGGACAGCCACACGCTCGACCAACGCTTTCGTCTTGCCCGCAAACAACTCGATCTCAGAGTTGACCGGGAATGTCACCTCGGCCCCGCCGGGCAGGCGGACGGTCTCAGGTTGAGCAGGCAAGAGGGGGGAGCGGTTGAGATAATCCAAGTCCACCTTCACATGGTCGCGACCGCGGCCGCCCTGGTAGTAGAGCAGGAACTTGCGTCCCGCGTGCTCTGGCTTGCCAGGCACGACCGTGAAACCAGCTTCGCCGCCCACGTCAACGATCGCTCGCTCGACGTCGCCGCGTTCAGCCATCATGGCTTCCCGTCCGGTGTGGCCTATGTAGTTCAGGTCGATATCCACCGACAGGCGAGGCGCGCCCAATGCGAACAGGTTGATCGCGGTGCCGCCATGCAAACACACACTGGCGCGCAACCACGGGTCCGCGTTGACCGCGCCCAACATGGCCAACAACCGGACGACCTTCTCCACGGCATCGGCCCTAAAGCCCGTGAAATCTAGTTGACGAGCCAAGAAGCCATCTCCTGTTCCGGGTGCGGCAGATACAGCCTCCACCGTTTGGCCCAGTAATGGTCCCTGGGCGCGGTGGCGCGCCAGAAATAGTACGGGCCGGCTCCCAGCGACCCGGCCAGAGCCGCGAGCGTCTCGTCTGCCACCCGCCACTGAGCCTGCTTGGCTTCCAGAGCCCAGCCCAGGCGGGCGCGCACACTGTGAGCAGCGCTCGCCGCCGTCGCGGCGACCAAGGCGGCATCGAGCCTGCTCAAGCTCGCCAACGAGTGAAGCAGGTTGTCGGGTCCCGCTGCGGCGGCGATGTTGGCCAGGCAGTCGATGACGGTCTGCTCCTTGTTTGTGACACGGTAGCCGCGACCCGTCGCATTGAGGACGCCCTGTGGAGCTAGCCGTGTGCCTTGAGCGCGGTACGGCAGGTATCGGACGCCGTCATAGGCGAACGCTTTGATGCGGGCGGCAGTGTAGAACTGGACTTGGCGGGTGACGTTGTGCGCGGCCCCGAGCAGGCTCAGTGCCGAGGTGTAGCAGAACACCGCGTCCGGAGTCACCGCCAGGGCAACGTCAAACGGATCGGCGGCCGCGCCGGCGAACCGCCCCGTCTTGGACACGTAGGCACCCCGTCGCACTTTGTCCACGGTCCCATTGGCAACCGCGCGGCTGAGCAGGTTCCGGTCAGTCTGGCTGCGGGGAAACCGCTGGGCGAACTCCGCTGCGGTGAACACCTGCCGCTCGCCCAAGAACTCCTGAATCGCCACAGTCCAGCCTCCATGCGTTGAACAACTAGCTCCGATAATACCACTCGAAGTGGTATCAGCCACGTTCGCGTTCAATGTGACAGACCTATCCAGAGTAGCGGCTCGTCGCCCCGACCTGGAGGTTGTCGGCTGCCCGTCCGGTAGTAGGTGCCACCACAAGGGCTTGCCGCCTTCAGGTAATACGGCTGCTGGGAACCAAGCGCGGCTTCCGCCACCAGAAGCGCCTTGCCCACCACCGTGACCAGTTCGATCAGCGGCGCGATCTGCGGCTTGATCGAATCAGCGACCGTCCGCGATGACCGGTTCTGCTCCGCCAGCGGCTCACCAACCCCAACCACCGTGCCGTCGTCGCGCACCCCCACCACCCCTTCCCCACCCGCAGAGTTGGCGAAAGCGACGACAGTCTGCAACACCGGGTCCTTCGACGCCAGGTTCAGCTTGTACTCGCGAGTCTTATCCTCCGGCCCCACAACCCGACCGGGCTCATCCAGCAACAACTCAAACGGCACCGGACAGATCCTTTAGGCACAGCGGACGAGACGCCATCGCTTCCGACGCGAATCACACGCCGGCAGCCTTCCGGCATACCGGCCACGCTACCAAGTCGGGCAGTTGCCGCGACCGAAGGCACGGTCGAGTCGACCAAAAGGACCGCGCCTGACGTTACAGCAGTGAGCCATCAGCTATCGAACGGCTGGTCCCCAATGCCGTCGGCGGTGAGTGCTGTCGTCGCGTGCGTCCCGCCGGGAACCCGTGACAAACGCGCTTCGGAGTCTCGGGACACCCGGACACCCCGGTCGTTGACCCTATGCAACGGTAGGATGTCGTGGGCATCGTCAATTGCTTAGGAAGAACGGGGCGCGATGGCATCGACACAGACTGAGTACCCGGCCGAAGGGTATTTCGTGTTGCCGGCCGAGTTCCTCGTGAACCGCAGCGCCCTTGGACGCAGCTTCTGCACAAAGCTCGAAGACAGGCCGCTGGTGGTAACCCTTCCTCGTGCCGTGCAAGACAGCGCAAAGAGGGACGGATGGGTCATCGCCGAACCCGAGTGGTATCGCCTGCCCGACAACGCAGTGGGAGGTGAATGGGGCCACGCCATGTCGTGGCGAACCGGTGAACCTGAATCAGCAATGGTCCTACGCCTTCGTTTGGCTTTCGCTTCGGAATCGGATGCGCAAGAACTCGCGTCTGACCTGGAACATGGTCACGGCTGCCGATTGCAGCCGTGGTGGGAGCATGTGCATGAGTGGATAACTGCGACAGGCAACCATTGGTGGTCAACGGCCAGACAGCCTTACCGCTCCCATGTGGGCGAGATATGGATTGACCGCGACGAGCAGGCTAGACATGTTAGCCTCAACCACTACCAGGAAATCAACGTAATGATGCACCAGCAGCCCGGGGATCCTGAACCGGGCCTATCGGGCGCACATTTTGAAACGATCCTCGGTCTTGTTGCTTCCGGACAAGCGCCGCCCCTGGAACTGGCTCTCCTGCGACAAGCAGAATGGTCGGCGGCGCTCGGTGACAATCGAGAGGCTGTGATTGTGGCCGGCACCGCCGCAGAAATCGCCTTGACGAAGCTGATTCGGAGCAGTGTTGAGGCCGTCGCGCAATCGATCGCGGACGCTCTATTGGACAAATACCGCATGCTTGGCAACCTGATTGACCTGGCAAACAGGCTTGGTGTTGAACTACCGAACGGAGCTACGGCATCCTTGGCAAAGCCGCGGAATGACGCGGTCCACAGCGGAACACATCCGTCCGACAAAGAGATGTACAGCGCCATCAGCATCACCAGAAAGATCGTCAGCCTTTCCTCTCCGCTGAGTGAATTGGGCCTCGACGGGCCTGGCGAGGCCTAGCGGCACGATTCAGCTCTAATGGAGGTATTGTCCTAGGCCCGCCGGAGCCTCCAGATGGCTTGGCTAAAGGGCGGCCCTTGTCACATCCCCAGCGCGGGTGTACTCGGCGTCGGAGCCGGGGAAACCGGCGCCGTGGGAACGGGTGTGTATCGGGCGCCGAGCACGCTAATGGCTTGGCGGGCGCGGGCGCGGTCTACCCGCTGACCGGGGTCAGTTAGTGTCCGGCCGAGTGGCTGGTCGCTGTCTATCCCGTACATGTCTCGGTATGCCGCCACGGTCAGGGCCACAGCCTGCCAACGCTGCCGCGCACGGTCGTCGGTGGGAACTGGCCCGAGGGCGGTCAGCCACGGAGCGTTGGCGTGGACCGCTTCAGCCAGACGGTCTCTCGCCCGCTGTTCGATCCGGGACTTCAGGTCGGCAAGGCCGGTTTGCAGATCGGCGGGCACCGGCCAGGCCGGTTCTGGGATCAGGCCGACGACGAATCGCCGACGCTGGCGGACGGCCATTCCTCGGGTAGCGGCGAGCATCTGTTCGCGGGTTGGTTTGGCCGCCGCGGCGATCGTGCGGTATTCGGCCGCCCATTGCGCCATCGAGTTCCAGTGCTCGTTCTCTGCCTGTTGGGCTTGGTGCGCCGAGAGTTCCGAACCAGAGGCCCGCAGCGCATGGGCGAGGACCTCGGCCGCTGTCACACGCTCGGTCCGCAGCGCGTCAACCTCGGCGGATTCGGTGTCGGTGGCGACGTAGACATGGTTGGCCTCGCGGCCTCGGGTCAGTGCCACATACAGGTTTTCGCGGGTGGTTCGGCTGGTGGCGATGACGTGCGCGGTGTCCACCGTTACTCCTGCCATCTTCTAGCCTGACCCTTCTATGGGTTTTGTCAAGGGTGCGCGTCAGGAATGTTGGTGGGGTGTGCTGGCCTGGGTTGTCTGGGGTGTGGTTCTATCCCAGATGCGGTTGTAGCGGTTGTCGTGGTGGTCATCTGAGCGGTGCAGGGCGCGCA
>JAIRXV010000118.1 GCA_031268115.1 Bifidobacteriaceae bacterium | reverse complement strand
TGGGTGGTGTTGGGTTGGGTGGTGTCGGGTTGGGTGGTGTCGGGTTGGGTGGTGTCGGGTTGGGTGGTGTCGGGTTGGGTGGTGTTGGGTTGGGTGGTGTTGGGTTGGGTGGTGTTGGGTTGGGTGGTGTCGGGTTGGTGGGTGTCGGGTTGGTGGGTGTCGGGTTGGTGGGTGTCGGGATTGGTGGTGTCGTGGTCTCTTCGGGCCGCTGCGCGAAGGTGTGCCAAGACCGTTTCGCGCAGGTGGGGCGGGTCGAGGACCATGACCGCTGTCCCCAGTCCGGCCACGTCGCGGGCGAGGGCGTCGAGATCGGCCGTTTCGACCGTGATGACATCCCACTCCTCCGCGATGGGCGCGGCTGAGCAGCGAGCGTCGGGGCCGCTCGGCAATTGGGTCTCGGCATCGCCTGGAGCGGGGAACGGTCCGGGAGTCGCGTGGGATTCCCCGTCACCGGCCGGCCGGTTTGTCTCCACTTCCGGGTTTGTCTCCGCTTCCGGGTTTGTCTTGACCCCTGGGTTTGTCTCCACTTCCGGGCTTGTCTCCGCTTCCGGGTTTGTCTTGACCCCTGGGTTTGTCTCCACTTCCGGGTTCGTCTCGACTTCCGGGTTCGTCTCGACTTCCGGGTTTGTCTCCACTTCTGGGTTTGTCTCGACCTCCGGGTTTATCCTGCCCCCCCGGTGGGGGCCGGCATCGTCCAGGGCGCGGCGGCGCAACGCGTGGGCTCGATTCGGCCGGACTGCTAGGACCGCGCGAGTGGGCTGCTCGGGGGGCTGGACGGCCGCAAGTGCCTCGGCCACGTCGGCCGAGTCGGGCGGAGCGAAGGCCCCCGGCCGGCCCACTCGCTTGACGGGGCCGAGGATGCGCGAAAGCCGGAACAGCCGGGGTGCCGCGCGGTCTTGATCCCACCCCGCCAAATACCAGGCGCGGCGGCGGGATTCCACCGCCCACGGCTCGACGGTACGGCGCGCCAGCGCGCCGCTGCCGGCCGTGCGGTAGGTGAACGCGACCACCTGGCGTTCCACCACCGCGCTCATCAGGGCGTCCAAAGGGGCGTCGGCCGGACGCAGAAGCAAATCGGTGGGACCGGCCAGGGAGTCTGGGTCGGGGCGCTCACCTGTGGCCAGGAGCTTGAGCATCGCGTGGTCCGCGCCCGCGGACCAGCCGGCCTGGCGGAGCACGTCTGCCGCCACCGCCAGCGCCGCTCGCTCGGAATCGGTGAAGTCCAAGGCGCCCATCGTGTACGCGTCCGGGTCGATCCGATAGTAGGTGGCGTCTTCCCAGGCGCTCTCGGTTCGGGTTTCGATGGGTATGCCGAGACCCCGCAGGTCATCTTTGTCTCGCTCGAACTGCCGCGTGAAGGTCAAGGCGTCCGCGTCCGGCGGATAACCAGGGACCCGCTGGCGGATTTGGTCCTTGGTCAGTCCCCACTCGGAGTTCAAGAGCGTCACGGTCAGGTTGGTCAGGCGCTCAGCGGGGCTGATCCAATCGCTCATGGGTTCACGGTAGTGCCCGCCTCCGCATCTACACGGACCGCGCCCACGCCGTGGCCGGCCGAATCCGCACCGGCGGCATCGGTGTCCCGCCCGCAGCACCTACGCCGTGGCGGCCCGAATCTGGCGCAGCTCCTTCTTGAGGTCGGAAATCTCGTCCCGTAAGCGGGCGGCGAGTTCGAATTTCAACTCCTCGGCGGCATCGTGCATCTGATCCGAAAGGTCTTGGATCAGGGCCGCGAGTTCCGCCGCCGGCCCGCCCGCCATCTGCGAACCCGGGGCACCGCGCTTCGGGGGGCGATCGGCCGGGTCGTGCTTCCGGTCCGCGCCTTTCCCCCGATACCCGGTCTCGAACAGGACCTCGGTGTCGATGTCTTCGCGGATCAGCATGTCCGTGACATCCGCGATCTTCTTGCGCAGCGGTTCGGGGTCGATGCCGTGTGCCCGGTTGTATTCGATCTGCTTGGCTCGGCGCCGCTCTGTCTCGTCGATGGCCTGGGCCATGGCCGGGGTGATCGCATCCGCGTACATGCGCACGTAGCCTGAGACGTTGCGCGCGGCCCGTCCGATGGTCTGGATCAGCGAGGTTGCCGAGCGCAAGAAGCCCTGCTTGTCCGCGTCGAGGATCGCCACCATCGACACCTCCGGCAGGTCCAGGCCCTCGCGGAGCAGGTTGATGCCCACCAGCACATCGACCTTGCCGAGCCGCAGCTCGCGCAGCAGTTCCACGCGCCGCAGGGTGTCCACCTCCGAATGCAGATACTCCACCCGCACGCCATGTTCGGCCAGGTACGCGGTGAGATCCTCCGCCATCTTCTTGGTCAGCGTGGTCACCAGCACCCGCTCGTCGCGTTCGGCCCGCACCACGATCTCGTGCATCAGATCATCGATCTGACCCTCCGTGGGGCGGACCTCCACACCCGGGTCCACGAGCCCGGTGGGCCGAATGATCTGCTCCACTACGCCATCGGACAGCGACAACTCGTATGGACCGGGGGTGGCGGACATGTAGACCGTCTGGCCAATCCGCTCCAGAAACTCCTCCCACCGCAACGGCCGGTTGTCCATCGCTGAGGGGAGGCGGAATCCATGGTCCACGAGCACCCGCTTGCGGGACATATCGCCCTCATACATCGCGCCGACCTGGGGCACCGTGACGTGGGATTCGTCGATGACCAGCAGGAAATCCTCGGGGAAGAAGTCCAACAGGGTGTGGGGTGGGGTGCCGGCCTCGCGCCCGTCGATGTGCCGGGAGTAGTTCTCGATGCCGGAGCACGTGCCGATCTGGCGCATCATCTCTAGGTCGTAGGTGGTGCGCATACGCAACCGCTGGGCCTCAAGCAGTTTGCCCGCGCCCTCGAACTGCGCCAGGCGTTCCCCTAGCTCGGCCTCGATCGAGGTTAGCGCCCGCTCCATCCGCTCCTCGCCGGCAACGTAGTGGGATGCGGGGAACACGGCCATAGTCTGCTCGGAGCGTATGACCTCACCGGTCAGCGGGTGCAAGGTGGAGATCGATTCGATCTCATCGCCGAAAAACTCGATCCGGAGCGCGAGTTCCTCGTACATGGGGATGATCTCCACGGTGTCGCCGCGCACCCGAAACGTCCCGCGCGTGAACGCCAGATCGTTGCGCGTGTACTGCATTTGCACAAACTGTCGCAGGAGCTGGTCTCGTTCCATCTCCTGCCCCACGGCCAACGCCACCATCCGGTCCACGTATTCCTGGGGCGTGCCCAGCCCATAGATGCAGGACACCGAAGACACCACCACCGTGTCTCTCCTGGTCAGCAACGAATTGGTGGCCGAGTGCCGCAGCCGCTCAACCTCATCGTTGATGGAGGAGTCCTTCTCGATGTACGTGTCCGTTTGGGGGAGGTACGCCTCGGGTTGGTAGTAGTCGTAGTAGGACACGAAGTACTCGACGGCGTTGTTGGGTAGGAGTTCTCTAAGCTCGCTGGTCAGCTGCGCGGCGAGCGTCTTGTTCGGCGCCATCACGAGTGTGGGCCGCTGCACCTGTTCGATCAGCCAGGCCGCAGTGGCGGACTTTCCCGTTCCCGTGGCGCCGAGCAGCACCACGTCCTTCTCCCCCGCTTGGATGCGCCGTGTCAGATCGGCAATCGCGGTGGGCTGGTCCCCTGAGGGTTGAAACGGTGAGACAACCTCGAACGGATTGACGGTCCGCTGCACGGACAGAACAGGACGCACCCGCCTAAGGCTACCGGCGGTGCGGTGCGACCCGTGGACGATGCCGTTCCAACACCGGCGCTGCGGGCACACCTTGGGTTTCGGGAGGGCTTTGGGGGCGCCGCCCTGGGTCAAGGGGCGGTTGGCGGCTCAGCTTCCCCACGAACGCGAGCGATCACGTTGCGGCAGAACTCGACTTCCCGCTGTGCCTCGGCCGTGCCGACAGTCCCCGCGTAGGCTTCCCGGTTCTGCAAACCCTCACGAAGGATTTCCAGAGCGTCA
>JAIRXV010000073.1 GCA_031268115.1 Bifidobacteriaceae bacterium | reverse complement strand
CGCGCGCGATCCGATGGACCGGATTTTCCTTGGCGCGAGATGGCCGGTGCCATCTTCTTGCCCAACCTGCTGTTCTCGATTGGCCAGGGCGCGATCCTTCCGGTTATACCCGTGGTGGCGGTCAATTTGGGCTCCAGCCTGGCCGGTTCGGGCATGGTGGCGGCGATGCTCGTGGTCGGCGCGTTGGTGGCGGACTTGCCAGCCGGGGCGCTCGTCGCCAAGGTCGGCGAACGGGCCGGAATGGTCGGCGCTCTAGTGCTCGCCAGCCTTGGCGTGGGCCTCGCACTGTTCGCCCAGACACCGTGGCTATTCGGTTTGGCGGTATTCGTCATGGGGACGGCCACAGCGGTGTTTTACCTTGCCAGACATGCTTTTATGACTACTTTCGTGCCGGCTGAGGTGCGCGCCCGGGCTATGTCCACCTTGGGCGGAACGTTCCTCTTGGGTTACCTGATCGTCCCGTTTGGCACCGCCTGGCTGATCGACATGACCGGTCAAGTCAAGTCGGCATTGTGGATTCAGCTAGCCGGTTGCCTGGCCGCCGGGGCGGCCGTCTTGGCGTTCAAGGACCCCGAGAAGGCGATGGCGGCGGCCACACCCGAAGCTCACCGCGCCCCAACGGCCGGACTGTTCCGCGCCCTTCGCACCAACCGCCGGACCCTGGCGACAGTCGGCACGGGGGCAGGCTTGCTGTCAGCCCGGCGCGCTGGGCGCCAAGTCCTGCTGCCTATGTGGGGTCTCAGCTTAGGTCTGGGCGAGTCATATATCGCCGTTGTGATTGGTATAGCCGGGGTAGTTGACTGTGCTCTGTTCTACACCGGCGGATGGTTGATGGACCGGTTTGGGCGCATGTGGGTCATCTTGCCGTGCCAGATCGCGATGGGCGTCGGGTACGTGGGACTGTCCTTCACCCACGACTGGCCAGCCGCAGCCAAATGGTTCGTCGCCGGGGCGGTCTTCCTGTCCCTGGCCAACGGGATAGGTTCCGGGATTCTGATACTCTCAGCGCGGACCTGGCCGACCCGGCCGACCCGGCCCCGTTCCTGGGAGCCTGGCGGTTCACGACCGACTCCGGCTCAGCGCTCGCTCCCCTAATGGTTTCCGCCATCACCGCCGCCGCATCACTGCCGATCGCCTCCGCCGCGCTCGGGGTCCTCGGGTTCGCCGGCGCCGTCATAATCCGTATCTACCTGCCACGGCACGAAAACGGCCCGGCAACGTGATGGACGGCATCGCCGGTTGGTGCGAAACGGTCACGCTGAGCCTGACCCCCGGCAGTGTCCGAACGCGGCGTATTGGGGGAGAAGGACAAAACCAAAACGGTGGACGCAAACGCGGGGCAGCGGGTGATCAACACACGAACCTTATCGCCAGCCCCCGATAACCGGCCCCTACTTAGCAGCGGGGCAAGGACTTGAACCCCCGGCCTCCGGGGGCCTTCGCCGCCTATCGGGTTGACTGCGGATCATCCGGGTTGAATCGGGTTTTCCCTTGTCAGCCGCGCACCGATCAGCGCGCTTGGTCTGCAAGCTATCTCGACGAGCCCGGTTGACGTCGGTCGTTAGGGGTTGTTTTCGGTGAGTAAAACGTGACAGGAGCGGAGGTCACAGGCCCAGCAATTCGGACATCATGTCCGCCGCCCTCGCGGCACCAGCGCGCCTAAGAGCCGCGACCGTGGATTGGTCGCTTGAGCCAGCGAAATTGGCGACCGCAGCTCGGTGCGCTTCGATCATCGCCGCCAAGCGCGTTCCGATCAACTGCGTGAACAGATCGTCCGGGCTCATCACCGCCACGCCAAGTTTGGCGAGTTCGGCCCTGGGGAAATGCTTGAGGTTACTGGTGCAGATGATGTCGGCTTCGGCGGCCAAAGCCGCGGCCATCACATGGCGGTCGTCCTCGTCGCGCAACACAAGCCCCTCCAACCGGGCGTAATCCTCTCCGGAAGGCTCAAACACGGCATCGGGAAACGTCTCAGCCAGCGCGTCCAGCAACCTGACCGCCGCCTCTGCGCCGAACCCCGGCACGTTGGCCATCAGATGCTCGGTGACGTCGTCCAGGATCGCCTGGCTCCAAGCCACGCCCACCGCGCCGGCCTCCGCCGCATACAGCAAGTAGTCACGCAGGCTGCGCGAATACATGACGTTCGCGTCCGCGAGCACCACCTGAACAGGCGGCCCGGCAGCTGCCGGGAAGCGGTTCACTCGGTCAACCCGAGCTCGTCCTCAAGCGCGGAGAACCGCTCCAGCGCGGCGCGGCGGCGGGGCCGCTCCGCCGCCAAGAACTCCTCCACGTCCGCCACCGCGATCCGGTGGTGCGAACCGACCATCCGGAACGGCAGCGCGCCCCGGTCCATCAACCGGCGCACCTGCGGGCGCGACATGCCCAACAACGCGCCAGCCTCGGCCGGGCTGACCTCATCCAAGCCGTGGCTGACGACCACCCGCCGCCCCGACACCTCCGCGTCCACGACCTTGGCCAGCATCTCGGCCGCCGCCCGCGACAAAGACACCGACACTCGATCCTGACCGCCCTCAAGGGCACGATGCAGCGCCTCCGAATCCCTCACCGTCACCCGACCCATCGGAAACCTCCAAACGCACTAGATGCGACCATCTGCTCTAAGTCTACAGGGCG
>JAIRXV010000345.1 GCA_031268115.1 Bifidobacteriaceae bacterium | reverse complement strand
AGCACTGCTCGCCAATCGCCCCCAGCCAGGCGATGTCCGGCGCTTTAACGGGCGTCCCCGCCACCAAAATCGGCTCAGCGCCGAAGACTGCATCCACCGCATTGTCCATCGCTAGATCGCCGACCGCGCCCACAAGGCCGCTAAGGTCGACCTGTGCAACCGCGTCGGTAATGGCGTAAGAAATGGCACGGGCCGTGACATCCTGGACAAAGTCAGACGTAAGGATCGAGTTGATGACGTCGGAATGAAGCGTATCTTCCACGATTGAGTCGAGCAAGTCTGTGACCGATTGATCGTCGATACCCCACGATCCGAGTTGAGAGTGGATAAGCTCTTCGATAAGAGGAATCGCGAGATCCACCAAAGCGTCGCCCGCGGGGATTAGGCCCTCGACAACCGGAACCATAATCCCTTCGATGTTCTCGGGCGTGACGAACGATCCTATTAGACTGGCAAGCGCGGTGGACAAAGTACTGTCGCTCTCGATCATTCCTTTGAGGATCGCCTCAAGATCCTCGCGAGTAGCCACTGTTTGCTCGATCTCATCGTTGGTTTGGGCGGCATTTGCCGGCGCGGCAAGGCCCACCGATAGGCCGGTAAACGCGAGGGTGGCGGCAGTGAAGGCAGCGACGAGCGGCTTCTTTGACATGGATACCTCTTCCGTGCATCGAAGGAGTCGAGCTTCCGGGTGAGCTCACGGGACTTCCTTCGCAAGGGGAGCTACGTTACGGGATCCCCGTTCGAGCGACCACCCGCGCCGCGGCCTGCGCTGAGTATAACTACTGGGTATTCACTCAGGGCCAAACCCCGTCCCTCGCCCTAGCGGGGGGCCGCCCGCGCACCCGTCGAGCCGCGGGGTCACCGACTGACGCCGAGGCGTGGGACAATCTGCGCGTGGGGCGACCCCGCCCAACCCTGTCCACTCCTTGACCACGAGGGAACACCCATGGATCGCCAACAGGAATACGTGCTGCGGACGATGGAGGAACGCGACATCCACTTCGTGCGCCTCTGGTTCACCGATGTGCTCGGGATCCTCAAGTCGGTGGCGATCGCGCCAGCGGAACTGGAAGGGGCGTTCGCCGAGGGCATTGGCTTCGACGGCTCGGCCATCGAAGGTCTCGCGCGCGTGTACGAAGCAGACATGCTGCTCATGCCAGATCCGACAACCTTCCAGGTGCTGCCCTGGCGGGGCGAGGCATATGGGACCGCCCGGATGTTCTGCGACATCTTGACGCCGGAAGGCCAACCCTCCCTGGCCGACCCCCGCAACGTCCTGCGCCGGGCGCTGAAGAAGGTCTCGGAGATGGGCTTCACGTTCTACACACACCCGGAGATCGAGTTCTATCTGTTCAACAACAAGCCCGGCGAGCCCTTGCGCCCCCTCGACTCGGGCGGCTACTTCGACCACACGGCCCGCGGCTCCACCAACGATTTCCGCCGAGCCGCCATCATGCTGCTCGAATCGATGGGCATCTCGGTCGAGTTCTCGCACCATGAGGCCGGCCCCGGCCAGAACGAGATCGATCTGCGATACGCGGATGCCCTGTCCACGGCGGATAACATCATGACGTTCCGCACGGTGGTCAAAGAAGTCGCTCTGGCCGAGGGCGTGTTTGCTTCGTTTATGCCCAAGCCGATGATGGACCACCCAGGCTCTGGGATGCATTCGCACCTTTCGCTCTTCCAAGGGGATCGCAACGCCTTTTACGAGGCAGGCTCGGAGTATGAGCTGTCGAAGGTCGCCCGCGGCTTCATCGCCGGCATCCTCGCCCACGCCCGGGAAATCTGCGCCATCACCAACCAATTCACCAACTCCTACAAACGTTTATGGGGCGGCGCCGAGGCGCCCAACTATGTCTGCTGGGGACACAACAACCGATCCGCCCTGGTCCGAGTCCCCTTGTACAAGCCCGGAAAGGTGCAGTCAAGCCGGATCGAGTTCCGCGGCATGGACGCTGCCGCAAACCCGTACCTCGCCTACGCCGTGGTGTTGGCCGCTGGCCTCAAAGGCGTCGAAGAGGACTATCCGCTGCCGCCCGGCTCGGAGGACGACGTTTGGGCGTTGACCGACGCGGAGCGCCGCGCGATGGGAATAGAACCTCTGCCCTCCTCCCTGTCCAGCGCGTTGCGGGCAATGGAAAGCTCAGAACTGGTGGCCGAAACCCTGGGTGAGCACGTGTTCGATTTTGTGCTGCGCAACAAACGCCACGAGTGGCAGGAGTACCGCGCACAGGTAACGCCCTATGAGTTGGAACGGTTCCTGCCGATTCTTTGACCGGAACGGGAGGATTGCCGCCCATGGAAGACACCCCGCTGCGTCCGCGCCTGAGTTCATTGGCCGCCCGGTTGGCCCGGTTGGGTTTTGCGGGCGCCGCCCGAGCGGAAGGTTTGGTCATAGAGCTGGAGGCCGTCGGCATCGATCTCTTGGACGATGCCGGCCCTCGCCCAGACAGCGCAATGGTTACCCGGGTGGGTGGCGGGGAACGCCCCGAGGGGCCACCCCTCGGGGCAGCCAGCTCGGCAGGCGCCGTTGAGCGAGGCGCACCGATCGAAGCCTTTTCCGCGGCGGCCGATCCCGAACAGGCCCTGCTCGCGACCGTTCGGATCGCGGGCATGGCCCCCCAGGCAGTGCGACAGGTATTGACGGACCGCGAGGGCCTGGCGAGGTACGTGGGTGTGATCGGGGCGAGCGCCGCCATCGGCGACGATCTAGTGCGCCACCCCGACCATCTCGCCGTACTGGCGGGTCCAGGAGCGAGACTGCACCGCACCCCCGGCGAGGTGAGGGCCGAGCTGGTGAGCGCCATCGGCGGCGATCCTGGCGACCCTGCCCCAGTGGCACGGCACCCTGGGGTGGAGGCGGTGGATGCGTTGCGTGTCGCCTATCGACGGCGATTGATCGAGATCGCCGGGTTCGATCTGGCCTCACCCACCCCAGAGAGCCTGTTCGATGACGTATCGGCGGCCCTAGCGGACTTGGCGGCGGCAACACTCGAAGCCGCGCTGGCCATCGCCCGGGCCGGCATAGCCGAACACCCGAAGGCGCGGCTCGCTGTGATCGGCATGGGCAAATGCGGCGGGCGAGAACTCAACTACAGCTCAGACGTGGACGTGATCTACGTGGCCGAACCGGCCGAAGGCGTGGACGAGACTGAGGCGCTGCGCATAGCGACCGATCTGGCGAGCGCGTTGGCGCGAGTGACAGCGATGACAACGCGCGAGCCGATCATTTGGCAGGTCGATCCGAACCTCCGCCCGGAAGGAAAGCAGGGGCCGCTGGTCCGAACCCTCGCCTCACACCGCGCCTACCTTGAGCGATGGGCGGAGACTTGGGAGTTCCAAGCTCTCCTCAAAGCCCGTCCAGTGGCGGGGGACGCGCCACTCGGGGCGGCCTACGTCGAAATGACCCGGCCCATGGTGTGGGCCTGTGTGGAACGCGACGGATTCGTCGAAGCGGCCCAAGCCATGCGCCGACGCGTCGAATCGTACGTGCCGGCGGGTGAGGCGGAACGCCAGATCAAGCTGGGACGCGGCGGCCTAAGAGACGTTGAGTTCTCCGTTCAACTGCTTCAACTGGTGCATGGTCGATCCGACCCGGAAATCCACTCCGCCACCACGCTCACGGCCCTCACGGCCCTCGCCCAAGGCGGTTACGTGGGACGCGTCCACGCCGATCGGCTGGCGGCCTGCTACCGGTTCCTCAGAGTGTTGGAACACAGGGTGCAGTTGTACGGCCTGCGCCGCACCCACCTCATTCCGGCCAGCCAGGCGGATAAGCGCCGCCTGGCTCGGGCCGCACGCCTCAGCCCGGGCGATCCAGCGACGCTGGACAAGGCGTGGCGGGCCACCCGCCGCGAAGTCCGAGCGTTGCACGAGGAACTGTTCTACCGCCCGCTCCTGCCAGAGACCGCGCGTCTCAGCGCCGACGAGGCCGTTCTCGCTCCCGAGGCAGCGGTGCGCCGATTGACCGCGCTCGGCTACCGCGATCCGGCTGGAGCGATGCGGCACATAGCTTCCCTGACGGAGGGCGTGTCCCGGCGGGCCGCGATCCAGCGCCAACTGCTGCCCGTGATGCTCGGCTGGTTCGCCGAAGGCGCCGATCCGGATGCTGGCCTGCTCTCTTTCCGCCGTCTTTCGGAGAAGCTGGGCTCAACCCACTGGTATCTAAGGACACTTCGGGATTCGGCCGGAGCAGCGAACCGCTTGGCGCGTGTCCTGGCAACCAGTCGATATGTGGCGGAGGGCCTGATGCGCTCCCCTGAGGCCGCCGAGTGGTTCGGGGATGACTCACTGCTTCTTCCCCGCACACCCGAGCAGCTTGCCGCAGAAGTCGCTGCCATCGCGGAGCGGCGCACCTCGGGACCCGAAGGCGCGTCCGGGATCAGGGCCGTGCGGCGGCGCGAGCTGGTCCGAGTGGCGGCATCGCAGCTGATCGGCGCGCTTGAGCCGTTGGCGGCCTTCCGGGCCGTGACTGCGGTGACCGATGCCGTCTTGGCCGGGGGCCTAGCGGTGGCCGAGGCCGAGGCGCTGGCCGGGCGGGCCGGCGGCGTGCCCGCCGCTGGCGCGGCACCCACGCGGATGGCGTTGGTTGCCATGGGGTCCCTGGGCGGACGCGAAATGGGCCTCGGATCCGACGCCGATGTCCTCGTCGTCCACGAGCCGCTGCCCGATGTGCCCGAGGACACCGCCCAGGCCTACGCGGTCGCCGTGGCGGGTCTTCTGCGCTCACTCTTGGGCGATACTGGCCCCGAGCCTAGCCTTGTGGTGGACTTCGCCCTACGCCCCGAGGGACGCCACGGGCCCGTTGCCCGCTCGCTCGGCGCCTACCGCGAGTACTACGAACGCTGGGCGCTGACTTGGGAGCGCCAGGCACTCCTGCGGGCCCGGCCGCTGGCCGGGGACCAGGACGTGCTCGCGCGGTTCTTCGCCATGGCCGACCCGGTGCGCTACTCGGCGCGGGCCCTAACCCCAGGCCAGCTCGTTGAGCTGCGCCGGATCAAAGCGCGGGTTGAGGCGGAACGGCTACCCAGGGGCGTGGAACGGCATCGTCACCTGAAGTTGGGGCCGGGTGGGCTGATAGACGTGCAGTGGGTTGCCCAGCTCATCCAACTCAGTCACGCCGGCGCCGATCCGTCCCTGCGAGTCACGGGAACGATGGAGGCACTGGCGCATGCCGCGAAGACGGGTCTCTTGGATGAGGCCGACCAGGAGATCCTGGCCGCTGCCTGGACCGGCGCGATGCGGCTGCGGGACGCAAACGTGCTGTGGGCGGGCCGCGCTGGGGACGCCATGGACCTGTTGCCCCATGACCGCCGCACCTTGGTGGGCGTGAGCCGGATCTTGGGGTATGAGCCAGGTGAGGCGGACACGATGGAGGAGGACCACCAGCGCGCCGCCCGCCGCGCCCGCGCGGTCTTCGATCGCGTCTTCTATGCCTGAAGGCGACACCCAGAGGCGCCGGGGCGGGTAGCCTGGCCCGCGTGGATGTGGCGTCTGGCGGCCTTGAGCGAGCACTCGGGATTGAGTTTATCGAGTGGTCCGTGGAACGGGTGGTGGCCAGGATGCCCGTGGAACCGAATCGGCAGCCGGCCGGGCGCCTGCACGGCGGGGCAACGCTGGCCCTAGGCGAATCGGTGGGCTCCCTGGCCGCCTGCCTCTACGCCGAGACGCTGGGCAAGATCCCCGTGGGGGTGGATGTCAACGGCACACACCACCGCGCGGCCCGCAAGGGTTGGGTCACGGCGGTGGCCACCCCGCTTCATTTGGGCCG
>JAIRXV010000485.1 GCA_031268115.1 Bifidobacteriaceae bacterium | reverse complement strand
CAGATCGATTTGGGTTTGCCTTCGGGTGTGGTTCCCGTGAAGGTGGCCCCTGGGGGGAGTCGGTCTGCGGTGTTGGATTCGGCCGGTGAGGTTCATTTCTTTGTCGTGGATGGTTCGCTGTCTGGGGTGGACCGGGTGTTGCGTCGGGTGCCGAGGCTGCCCGATGGTGTTCGTTTTACCGACGTGTACTTGAGTTGGTCGGCGTCGTTGTTTGCGAGGTCCGATGGTGCGGTGGTGGGTTTGGGGGATGCTCCGCGTTCGGTCGTGTGGGCCGGCAGTGGGGTCGTGACTCGGTTCGCGAAGGGAGTGAAGCCGTTGAAGTTCTTGGACGGTGGGGTTGTGTTGTTGTCCGATGGGAACTTGCAGGCGATGTTATATAAGGATGTGATGGACGAGAACAAGGAGGAATTGGGTGGGGATTGGGTGGCGAAACTAGGGAAGGGCTGGGCTTTCGTAGATGGGGTGTCGTGGCGTTCGACGCCTGCGTATGGTGCGGCCCGGTTGTCGGGTAGGGCTGTGTCGTCGGTTGGTCAGGTGGTGCCGTCTGGGGATCAGGGGCGCGTGCGGGTCGATGTGGTGTCTCGTGGCGGGTTGAAGGGCGGGACGGTGGTTGTTCGGGTGGGTGACGCGGTGGTGGGTAAGGCAACCGTGACTGGTTCGTCGCGGGTGTGGGTGACACTCGACAGGGGTAAGTTGTCGGGGTCGAAACAGAACGGGTTGACGGCACAGTTCATGGGCAACGCGAACGCCGCCAAGTCCGCGAAAGTCGCCTTCCGTCTACCGCCAATCCGTCCAGGTTCCAAATGAGCCCGGGGATCGCCGGCTGTCGGAGTATCGGATCGCTGGAGCGTATGCCGACTTGGAAAACTAAAGGGGGACCGAGGACGTGGGGGCGTTTGTTGGTCTCGTCGCGGTGCCGGGTTCATCCGGGAACGCCTCGGTACCGGTTAGGGCCGGCGCTGCAGTGGAAGGCACTGTCACATGACGGCGGGTCTTATTCGCGCCTGCGGGCATCGTTTCACGGCGTCATGGCATAACTTGGGGTGCGGTGTGGACGCCCGGTTGGCGGCCTCGACGGTCACAGGCGGCCCGTCGAGCGGGGTACCCAACGTCCTGCTCGACATGAGGGGTCGCTCATCCCGTTCGGGGCCGCGCCGTTGCGACTGCACGCGATGGGCAGGGGCGGACGGTTCCACGCTTCGCTAGGCTTCGCTGGTGCCCGCACGCTACGCCTACCTCGGTCCTGCTGGAACGTTCACTGAGGCCGCGCTTCGTCAAGCGGTCAGCCCCACCGAGGCCGAGTACCTGCCGCAGCTCGATGTCGTCTCCGCCATTGAGGCGGTGCGCGAGGGATTCGCGGACTTCGCCGTGGTCGCCATCGAGAACTCGGTCGAGGGCGGGGTGACCGCCGTGCTCGACGCGCTGGCCACTGGATCTGCGCTTGTGATTCTGCGCGAAATGCTCGTCCCAGTCTCGTTTTCTCTCGCTGCCGCTCCCGGCCAGTCCCTCGCTGGTGTCCGCCGGCTGGCGGCCCACCCGCACGCGTGGGCGCAATGCCGGGGCTGGATCCACCGGCACGTTCGCGACGCAACGCACGTGCCGGCATCGTCCAATACGGCTTCAGCGGCCGCGTTGGCAGCCGCTCTGACGGCCAACGATGCCGTACCCGCCCCGCGCGGAGCTCTCTCCCCAACGGCGTTGGCAGCGATTTCAAGCCAAATCGGGTTCGATGCCGCGCTGGTGCCGCCCGCGGCCGTTGACCGCTACGGCCTGACGCCTTTGGCTGAGGGCGTGGCCGACAATCCAGCCGCGGTGACGCGGTTCGTGTTGGTGGGGCCGCCAGGCATGACGCCACAGCCTACGGGCGCGGACAAAACCACTCTCCAGGTCCATTTGCCAGCGGAACGAGCGGGCGCCCTGTTGGAAATGCTGGAGCATTTCGCCACGCGCGGCATCAACCTGACTCGCATCGAATCTCGGCCTAGCGGCGTCGCCTTAGGCCGGTATTCGTTCTCGATTGACGCCGAAGGCCATATCCAGGATGCCCGCATGGCGGAAGCGTTGGTGGGTTTGCATCGGTTCTCGCCGCTGGTTCGCTACCTGGGTTCCTATCCGATGATCGAAGCGCAACCGTCTCCTCTGAAGGATGGGACCGCAGACGCCGATTTCGCCGCCGCCCACGCTTGGGTTCGGGCCGTTCAGAGCGGCTCAGGCGTTTAGCGCTGTTACGTTGGGGTCCGCCGGAACGGCCCTGGCACGGGCACCTCGGCCAGCGGGGTCAGCGGACTCACACGGCGCCGCCAGCCGAACCCCCTGGCACGGGCACCTCGGCCAGCGGGGCTACCGGACTCGCACGGTCAGGGCGTGTGGCGCGATGCTCGCGTCTACCTCGTTGACCGCGCCGATCAGTTCGCCATCGATCTGCAAGAGGTTGGCGTTGTCTGCCGCTATCCGGACGCGGCGTCCTTGATCGTGGATGAGCCTCCCCATCGCGAAGGTTGGTAGGCGCGTGGCACCGAGCCCTTGCAGTCCGACTTGCGTGGCCAGTGACGCCCATCCGACCAGCCCGGCGCGTGTGTCGACCATCGCGACGTCGAGCAGGCCGTCATCGATGCGGGCGTCCGGCAGGAGGCGCACCCCGGCCGGGAGGCGTCCGCAGTTGCCGATCATGACGGATCGGGCCGACAGTGAGCGCGCATAGTCGTCCACCGCGACCGTGGCCTTGACGCGCGGCCCCTTCAGGTTGGCTATACCGGACACAAGGTAAGCGGGCCATCCGACACGCGCTTTCAGTGCGGGGTCGGTGTCGGATACGAGGGCGGCATCGAATCCGAGCCCTGCGATCACGAGGAATACTTCGTCGTCCACGACCGTGCCGCTTTCTTGGCTCCGGGCCGTTATCCTGCCCACATCGACCCGGCGCTCACGCCCGTCCAGGGCTATGCGAAGCATTGCTGTGACACCGGTCAGCGGCAGGGCGAGGTTGCGGGCGAGGAGGTTTCCCGTTCCCATCGGCAAGATCCCGAGCGGCACCCGTGTACCGGCGAGGGCACCGGCGACCGCTCGGACTGTCCCGTCCCCACCCGCTGCGATTACTGTCGCGGCCCCGGCGTCTAGGGCCGCTAAACCCTGGGACCGCCCAGGGGAGTCCTTGGCCGTCTCCCACCAGGCGGGTCCGCCATACCCGTGGTCTTTGGCGGCGGCGGCCGCGACTTGGCGAAACGTGCCCAAGTCCACTTTGGTCGGGTTGACCACTATTCCAAGTAGGGGCTTGTCCGCCCGGCGGCTTCCACGCCGCGCCCGCGACAGCTCAAGCCGGGCTCCTTGCAGTTCGCGTCGTGTGCGGACTGCGGCCACCAACCCGGCGGCCCCGACCACCGCGCCGCCAATGGCGACCCACGTCTCCGGCCCCATCCCGCTATTGTGCCAGCTCGGTGTGGCGCCCTTCCGCGCCCCGGGCACTTCGAGATGCGGCCTACGGTCAGTTCCCTCGCTGGGTGGATAGTACGGTCTGTGGGAGCCGGTGTTCCGCTGGGATTGA
>JAIRXV010000244.1 GCA_031268115.1 Bifidobacteriaceae bacterium | reverse complement strand
CCGTACAGCGCGGTGTCGAAGGTCGCGTCGAACCCGTAGGGGGACCCTTCAGCTTGGGGATAGGCGACCGCCTGGTCCGCTCGCCATGCTTGATTGGCCGTCAAGGGCCCGTGCCCCTCAGCGCCCGGTTGGCCGCACTGGGCCCCCACTGACGCATACAGCTTCCCCGGCTCATCGAGCGCTGCCCCATCGAACGCCCACGCGTCCGCGGCGATCCGGATCTTCCCTTCCTCGGGCGATGTCACACCGTCCCCGCCCACCGATCCCACCGCCCGTGAGGTGGCCGGCCTAAAGAAGGCTTCGGCCACTGGAAGACCAGCCTTGAGAGCCTGGACCCGGAACTCTTTCCCAACGCTGTTGGCACCTTGGAAATCGGCCAGGCCCGTGCCGCTCGGCCCACCGATCTTGTATTCGGCGGAAGCAGAATCGGCCGGGGCGTAGGCGGCCGCCAGCCACTCGCCATCGGGCATCCTCGATTCCCACCTAAAGGTGCTCACTCCCTGAATGTCCGTCGCGGCCCGCACCGTCTCGCCACGATAGGCGCGCCCGGTAAGGGTAACGGTGAACGCGCCGCCTTTAGCCCCCAGTACGCCAACTTGCTGGCCGGCCCAATCCGCCGGCACGGGCGAATTCGGGGCCAGATCCGCTTTGACACCCAACAAGTCCACTAGAGTGCCACCTTGCGCTTGCGCTTCGCGCAACTGTCCCAATGTCGCGTCCAGGAACACATGGCGAGTTCCGTCCGCACAGTCCAATTCAAAATAGGTGTTGGCCGTTGGGGAGCCCGACACGTCGGCGCAATCGGCCCAGAATCGCGAAAGCGCACCATACGCTATACCAGCCGGCTTGACGGCGCCCGCTTTGTGGTCCGCGCGCGAACCAATTCGGGTGATTAAGCCATAGCCGCCCTCCATGGAGTCGGCTTCGTTTGGATACAGCGACGCGTCCGCGGGATAGTCTTCCAGTAAGTCGTACCACCAGACGCCCAACACATCGTCCACCGCTCGCGTCCGCACGAACGCCTTCACCAGCAACTCTGCCTGGATGTCCGCCGTGATCTTAGGATCGCCTACCGTGAAACCCAACTCGGTGACATAGATCGGCAGCTCCTGGCCGTACCATTCCTCGACCCGTTCGCGGGCGCCCTTGATGCACTGTGCCTTGGCCTCGTCCAGGGGTGTCGCCGTCCAGTTGACGGCACAACCGTTGCCCGTCTCGGACGCATATGGGTGGGTGGAATAGCCGTCCACCCGCACGTCATGCTCGCGCAAGTAGGTCAGCATCGGTTGAGTCCACTGCGGGTCGAAAGCATGGCTGGCGCCGACAATCACCGGCACCCCCGGCGCGACATCGCGCAACGATTTCGTCGCCAAGCCTTCATGCTCAGGATTCATCAGGGCCTCGACCAGCTTGCCGTATACAATCGGGCAGCCGGTGATCGGTTCCGCACCTGCCACCGGGCACGGTGTACCCCAGACCGGCCCAGGCTCGCCTCCCCTCCAACCCATGTAAGACGACCATTCGTTCCAGATCTCAAGTCCGGCGAGATTCTCGGCGCCAATCGTCTCAATCGCCCTGATGGCGTAGCGAGCGAACGCCTCCCTTTGATCTCGGGTGGCGGGGAAACCCTCGTTCTTGGAGGCATCGATCCGTTGCCTATGGCCATAGTCCAGGACTAGCAGGAGTTTGCCCCCTTCGGCCCGCACCGTCTTCAGTCGTTCGATGGCGGGCTGCGACATCGCGACGTTTTCGTTCTCCGGGGAATCGCCCAAATAGTCCCACATCAGCTCATCCCGCAGCGTGCTCGCCCCCAGTTCCGTCAAGGCGATTTCCTGGATACTACTGCCGTCGCTGTCTCGCACGGCCCACCCATCTGAGGACCCAAGGTGAGAGGCGATGCCCATGAGGAAGTTTTCGGGTCGGACGATGGCGTCATCGTCCTTGGCGGCGGCCCTCGCGAGCGTCGCTTCGGCCCCTGCTTGCGTGACTTCGACTGTGCGGCTGAGGCCGCCAGCGGTGACGGTTACCGTCGCCGTACGAGGCCGATCGGTGGTGTTTCGGGTAGCGCTGAGTTCGAAACCGCCGTCGTAGCTGCCCTCGCCTCGGCTCACACCCAACCACTCAGGCGCCGAAGACTCGGCCTTCCAAGTCCTCAAATCGCTGGCCACACTCACCGGCCACGAATCCTGCCCAGCGGTCGGGGCCGACCAGGCTTCTTCCGAAAGATCCAGGTTGCCGAACACCCGGCTGACGGCCTCCAAGTACGCGAACCCGGACTCTTCGGTCGGCTCGATGTAGCCGCCTTCCATGAATTCGTTCCACGCGAAGATTTTCCCCATGCCATTGGTGAGAGCGGGATTGTCTGAAAGGAATTGGCGCCCGGCCACTAGGTGCTCCTCAAACTCGGCCGGAGTCGATTGAGACTGATTGTGCTCGCGGTCGCCATACAGCTCGCTTACGGCGGAGCCCTCAAGTGGCGTAGCATCCCAGCCGGCAGTCATTTCCAAAACCCGACTCTGCAGTGCCGAGTCACCAGCCTCATCGAGGAAGGGCACCGCCACGCCGGCATTCCAGTGTTCGCGGTAGATTTGGTCCAGTCCTAGATATGAACCTGAAAGGGCCGCTGTACCCGTGGCCCCGACCGGGGCGTTGTGATGGTTGTAGCCTGAGTTCGCGTCGAAACCGCCATCGCGCGACACCGCGTTCCAATGTGCGGTCGAGTTCGAAAAGCCCGACACCAAGTAGATCCCGGGCAGGCCCTTTGCTTGAGCCAGATCGTCGGCAATGGCGTTGAGCTGTACCAAGACGTCGAGATACTGGCCGGCGTCCCCATATTGTATCTGCGCCAGTCTTTCGGCAAGCTGGATGAAATAATCGTCCGCCATGTGGGTGAAAACCACCGGCTGACCGTCGATCTTTAGGTATTCCGGGCGGGTCAGATAGTCGTCGAGCCAACCCGCCACAATCCAGGCCCACTGCTCAAGCGTCAACTGATCCCGCGTCTCAGGGGTGCTGGTGTCCCACAACAAGCTGAATGCCACGTCCGACTGCGCGGGAGCGTTCACGTAGGCGTCAATCGACGCTTTCGACTTGGAAGCGGCGCCGGTGTCTGGATTCCACACCCACCCATAGCTGACATAGTCGATCCCGTAATCGGCCATCCAACGCAGCTGCTGCTCCGCCACGGCCTGGTCGGTGTCCTGGTACCAACCGGCCATGGGGCGCCGCTCGGGGGCGTATTGCTTCACCGCCGCCCACGGATCGGCCGATACCTCAGAACCCCACTCCTCGCCGAAGAACCCCTCCTGCCATGAGTTGGCGACACTGACCCCAACCATCGGCTCCCCGAAATCAGCGGACCGCCGGTCGGCCTTGAGGGCACCGACCGAAACCGCGGACGGCCCCGGTTCCCCCGCCTGAGCAGGTGCTATCGAGGGTTCCTCATCTTCTGCCGTCGAGGCCGGGCCTATCGAACCGATGAGCACGGCAACTGTTGCAAGGATGGCGGCAGCTGCGCCGCGTGGGGCGTATTTCATGACTGGGGCTCCGTAGAGGTCAATCGGCGTGGCGTGTTGCAAGGGGACTAACGCACCGGGCGCACCGCCGGCTTCGGCGACCCCGCTCGGCATACAGCCGACGAGGCCATCTCCCTCCATCTGGGCGCGCCCAACTTATGATCTTGCCCCTTACAAGGCGCCTCCGACGAGCCTTAGTACCCAGATCCATCGACAGCGAAGAGGATTTAGCGGCGGGCGGACGCCCAGGCCACCGGCAGCCTGACGGGCCCCCGCCAGCGGCCTAGGACCAGACCAAGGCTTGGGCCGGGTCCGTCAGGATCCTGGCGACATCGGACAAGACCACCGCCCCGAGCGCACCGTCCACCAAACGGTGATCGAAGCTCAACGCCAACTCCGCGACATCGCGCGGCCTGACCTTGCCGCCATGCACCCAAGGTCTTTGTTCGATCGCCCCGAATGCGAAAATTGCGGACTCACCCGGGGTCAAAATCGGCGTGCCGGCGTCGATTCCAAACACTCCAATATTGGTGATCGTAATGGTCCCGTCCGTCATCACGGCGGCTGTGGTCTTTCCGCTGCGCGCCGCAGAAGTCAGCTCGCGCAACGCAAGCGCCAAATCGTGCAAACTCAGCCGATGCGCATCTTTAACGTTGGGCACGATCAGTCCGCGCTCCGTCTGCGCGGCGATACCCAAGTTGACATAGTGCTTGTATACGATTTCCTGCGCGTCCTCATCCCAACTGGCGTTGATTTCCGGGTGCCTCCGGACGGCCAGCAGCAATGCCTTGGCGGCGATGAGCAGCGGTGTCACGCGCACATCGGCAAACTCTTTGTCCTGGCGAAGGCGCCTCAACAACGCCATCGTCTTCGTCGCGTCCACTGTGCGAAACACCGTCACGTGGGGCGCCGAGAAGGCGCTGGCAACCATCGCCTCAGCGGTGCGTTTGCGGACTGAGCGGACCGGGACGCGGGTGGTTCGCCCGTCGCGGGCCACCGTCCCGCCAGTGAGCCACGGCGCGTCATCGCAACCGTAGCCGGCAAGCCTTCGAGCCGATTGCTCATCGCTAGCGGCAAGAACGTCTTCCCTGGTGAGGATCCCGCCCGGACCCGTTGCCCAGACAGTCGCCACATCGATTCCGAGCTGCTTCGCCAATGCCCGAACCGGTGGTTTGGCCAACACGGGACGTTGGGCGTCGCCCGCGGACGATGCCGGCCCGTACCCAACGAGGACGGGGGGTGACGCAGCGGTGTCGTTGCGCTCGCTCACCGCTGGCGGCGGGGTGGCCGGTAGGGCCGAAGGCTCGCCCGGTGGGGCCAAGGGGGGAACGGCATCGTCCACCTCGATACGAACCAACGGCGCCCCAACGCCAACCGTCTCGCCCGCCTGAACGGCGAACTCAACCACCTGCCCCGCCCACGGGCAAGGCAGCTCGACCACGGACTTCGCCGTCTCTATCTCCACCAGCGGTTGGTTGACCTCGACTTCGGCGTCCACCTCCACAAGCCAGCGGACAATCTCCGCCTCGGTCAGCCCTTCACCGGCATCGGGCAAAAGGAAAGTCTGAACGCTCACGCCGTGCCATCCTTCAGTCTGTAACTCGTGCGTCAGTAGCTGAGCACCTGGTTGATCGCGTCGCTGACACGCGCCGCCGTGGGCAAATAGGCGCGTTCCACCTTGGCCGGCGGATACGGCATGTGATATCCGCCCACCCGCGCCACCGGTGCTTCCAAGCGGTAGAAGCAGCGCTCGGCCACGGCCGCCGCCAACTCGCCGCCGATGCCGCCAAACACCGGTGCCTCGTGGACAATGACGAGTCTTCCCGTCCGATCGACTGAGGCCGCCACCGCGTCCACGTCGAGGGGGGACAAAGAGCGCAAGTCGATAACCTCGATGTCGAGGCCGCGAGCAGCGCACGCATCGGCGGCTTCGAGAGTTGGGGCGAGGGCCGGGCCGTACGTGGCGACCGTGACCAAGTTGCCGGATCGCACGATCCGAGCCAGGGTCTGCTGGCCGGCTTCCGGCGCTGCGAAAGTGACCGGTCCGGTTACCCAATATCTGGCCTTCGGTTCGAGGAACAGTGTCGGATCTGGGCCGGCTATTGCCTCACGCAGCATTGAATAGGCATCGCCCGGAGTTGTTGGAGACACTACCCGCAGTCCCGCAACGTGCGCGAACATTGCCTCCGGGGATTCAGAGTGGTGCTCCACCGCACCGATTCCGCCGCCGTACGGCACGCGGATCGTAACAGGCAGGTTGAGCCTCCCGCTCGAACGGGAGTGCAGTTTGGCCAACTGGCTGACAATCTGATTGAACGCCGGAAAAACAAACCCATCGAATTGGATCTCCACCACGGGCCGATAACCGCGCAGTGCGAGGCCGATGGCGGTCCCCACTATCCCGGACTCGGCCAGCGGGGTGTCCATCACCCGGCGGATCCCGAACTCGGCGGCGAGCCCGTCCGTGACCCGGAAGACCCCGCCGAGTTTGCCCACGTCCTCGCCCATGACCAGCACCTTCGGGTCTGATCGCAACGCATCGGCTAGGGCGTGTCCAAGCGCTGCCACCATCGACAAGTTAGCGGTGGAGGCGACGGGAACGCCCGGCTGTGCTACGGTCCGCGCCGGGACGGAGGGGAGGATTTGGGCGGGTGGGAGGGTTTGGGCGGGGGGGCGGGGGG
>JAIRXV010000222.1 GCA_031268115.1 Bifidobacteriaceae bacterium | reverse complement strand
CAACACGCGTTGCCGTATACCCCTATCCCGCGATGACGGTGACCTTGTACTTCTTCGACTTGGCCCCGGCTTTGACTGTGATTGTCGCCGTGCCGGGTGCCTTTGCGATAAGGACACCGGACGGGCTGATGGAGGCAACCTTCGCGGACGATGACGTGTACGCAACCTTCGCGCGAACCGCCGTCGCTGGCTTGGTCTTGCCTGTGACCAACGCGTAGCCGCCCACCTTGAGCTGCTTGGGGACTGAGGCGCTGACGGAGGTAACCTTCGACTTGGCGGGCTTCTTGGCCACCACTTTGACGGTGATTGTCTTGGTCAGTGCCCTGCCCGCGGCGCTCTTGTACTTAGATGTCGCGGTGACTTTGGCCTTGCCGACCTTCACCGCCGTGATGGTGCCGGTCTTGGCGTTCACCTTCGCCACCTTGGGGTTGGAACTCTTCCAAGTGGCTCCCTTCGGGACACTTAGGTCGCTCAGAAGCGTGGTCGCCGCGATTCGAGCCTTCTTCTTGACTACCAGGGTGAGCTTGGTTTGCCCAAGCTTCAACGCGGTGCTGGTCGGGCCCGGTGGGACGTCGATTACATTCTTGTCTTCATCCTTGACGGGGGCCAAAGCCCGCCACGCTGCCAACAGTGTGGCGACTGCGGCATCGATCTGTGCTGGCGTGGAGGTGGGGTTCGCTACGACGGCTTGGGCCGCTGCCCGAGCGGCCTCGAAGGCCGTCCACGACGCCGGAGTGAAGGATGCGGCCCGCACCGTCTGCGCTGCCCCGACAAGGGCCGTGGCCGTGGCCAGAGAGATTTCCGGGGCCGCTGGCGGTGTTTCCGGTGGGGCCGGAGCCGGTGCTTTCAAGCCGAGGATCGCAGCTTGAAGCGCCGCGAACGCGGCGTCGATCGCGGGTTGAAGCGGGTAGGCCTCGGTTAGCACGGCTTTGGCGCCGGTCAGGGCCTTTTGGAGAGCTGACCAGGAATCGGCGGTGTAGTTCGCCGCCACCAGAGTCCCGGCACCGGTCGCGAGCCCCGCAAGCGCCGTGGTCGATCCCTTGGCCGGGATGTTGAGGAATTCCGCAACGTTCTCCAGTGCCGAATAGGCCGAATCCACCCGGTCTTGGGTGGCGGTCGAATCGGCGAGGACCGCCTTGGCCCCAGCTAGGGCCGCGGTGTATGCGGACCAGTCCGCATCGGTGGCTTCTCCGCGCGGATAGCCAGCGGCATCGGCCGCGAGCGCGGTCAGGGCCGTCTTGTCCGCTGCGGGTGCGGCGCTGGCCAGAGTGGCCGTACTCGCAACGACGTTGGAACCTTCGACCAGCGCGCCGATTCCGCTGCCAGGCACATCCTCGGGATCGTACTGGGCGGTCAAGACGCGGGTTTCGCCCGGCATGATCGTGACGTAGTTGTCGTCCCAGTAGACGGGGAGGATTCGGCTGCCGTCGGAATCGGTGAGTTTGATGTGAGCCTGGAACATGGGAGTGCCCGATGTGTTCTTAAGGGCAACTTTGACCACGTTCTCTTGGCCATCGGTGCCGGCGTTCCACGCCGTGGCCTGGCAGTCGGCATCGGGCAGGTTCCAGAGGGCGGAATAATCGCCAGTGGCGCCGGTGTCGTTGATCCAATAGAAGTCCTGCGCAATCTTGGTCCCGGATTTGTCGAGGACGGAGGTGCGCACAAACCGCAGGCCGATGCTTCCCGGCAAATCGAAGGCCTCGGCCAAATCGGCCTTGGGGACCGTGAGTGAGCGCATGGCGCTGGCGGTCTTCTTGCCGTTGATGTCGAAGATATCTACCACTGCCGTCCCCTTGAATTCGGCAATAGTGGCGTTCGAAAGATAGATCTTCTTGTCGCGCGGATCGAGGATCGCGTTGACCGGTTGGTTTGCCGTCTTCGAGGCGTAGTAGCCAGCGTTTGTGTCGTAGTAGTAATCGTAGGTTTGCCACACCATCGACGGCCACGCCGATTGGCTCATCCAGAGCAGCATTCCTTGAGTCTTGTTGGCGTAGACGGATTCGAAGACCGCCTGGTAGCCCTCGTAGCCGGCGAATTGCGAAACTTCAACGAAGTCGGTCAAGTTCGCTTCGGGCGTGCCCATCGAGTCGGTATAGGTCCCGTAATGGGTTGCCAGGAAGTCTTCCCAACCCTGCAGCCCCTGAGCCGATGTGCGGGCGTAATCGTGCAGACCCCAGACATCGTCCTGAGGCCACAGATGGTCCTCCCCGAGCATCGCCTTCATCGAATCCACGGTTGGGATGTTGGGCAGGCCCCGCTCGGAGTGCAGTGTGGGCATATCTCGCGATGGCGGCAAGAACCCGAAATAGACGTCGTAATACGCTTGGCGTTCCTGAAGAGCGTAGAAACCGCCGCCGGAGACGGTACCCCGGGCGAAATCGGCAGAATTCGGTATGTAATCGTGTGTGCCGTCGTATTGGACGGTGATGTCGGCCAATGGGTCGTTCAACGTAACTGGCGGATCGCCCTCGTTGCGTCCCACCCACAGCGCCTCGGAGGCGTGGGCGCGGGCGCGCTTTACTTTGGCGATGGCGTTGGCCAAGAACATGGCGTCATCGTCGGGGTGGGGGCCATCGACGGGGTTGGCGAGCCAGAAATCGTCCCAGATGAGGATGCCATGCCTATCGGCCGCCTCGTAGAACGCCATATCGCCGGTCTGGCCCACCCAGTTGCGGACCATGTTGAGGTTTGCGTTCGCGTGAAGCCGCATCTTGATGTCGTATTCGCGCGCGGAGATCGTGACGTTGGAGTCCGACATCCCCCAGTTGCCGCCGCGGCAAACGATCCGGGCGCCATTGACGTAGATTTGGAGGTAGTAGCGCGGTTGGTACGTAAACGTAGCAAAATCAAGCATGTACATGGTGCCGCGCGGGTAGGTGATATCGCGGACACCGAATTTGAAGGCGGCCGTATCGGAAGTGTTTCCCCCGACAGTGGCGGTCAGCTCGATGTCGTACAGCGGCTGATCGCCGTAGCCGGCGGGCCACCACAGGTCGGGGTTGTCCAAGGTGAGTTCGGCCAGGGTGATGCCCTTGGAATCGGTGCCCTCATTGAGGCCCGGTGCCACGTTGATCGGGCCGGAGGTGAAGGTGATCGGCGAACCGCCACTGGGCGGTGTGATGGTGCCGTTCACGGTCACCGGTGCGGCGGCCGTGGAGTACAGATCGGATTTGACGGTCAGGGCGGCCGAGGAAAGATCCACGTTGTCCGGATCGTCGGTGTCGAGGTCGGTGATGACCCACGGATTGGAAAGCCGCACTGAATCGGTAAACGTGACTGAGACATCGTCCCAGATTCCGATGTTGCGTCCCCGGATTGTGGGGATCCAGTCCCACCCGGTTGATGCGTGGTATGTGGGATCGTCCGCACCGAGAGTGCCGCCATTGGGATCGGCATTCGCCGCCGACTGCTCGGTAATAAGACCCGGGGTGGCGTTTTGGTGGATGAGAACGGCCACGGCGTTGCTCCCCCCGACGATGGCGAGCGCCGAGATGTCGATCTGCGTGTCGATGAACGCGCCTTCGATCAGCTTGACCCAGATGCCGTTGACGTAGACATCGGCCTTCCAATTGATGCCGTCGAGGTTCAACCAGACCTTCTTGCCGGCCTGACTAGCGGGAATGTTGAATTCGTTCCGGTACCAGAAGTCGGCGGTGAAATAGGAGTCGGAGATTTGCAGTTGGTAGTCGGCAAAGTTCGGATCCACCACGGCGCCGGCGGCGATGAAGGACTGGAGCACGGTACCGGGCACTAGAGCTGGCAACCACGCGGCGTCGGAATCGTCGTAGGACACCCGCGACAGGGCGCCGCCGCTGGCGCCCACTTCACTGGCCCGTTGGAGTTTCCAGTTGCCGCCAGTCAAGGCGAGGGCACCGTCGCCACCGGGCCCCGGAGCGGGCGGCAACGCGTAATCGACGTCGTTCTCACCAACGACTTCCATCTCTTGCAAGTAGTAGAAATCGCCGTTGTCGCCGTTCATCGTGAGACGGACGTATTGCTGGCCATCAGGAACTGACGGCAGCGCGATCGTTTCGACGCCACCGGCCCCGGCGGTGGTGGTGTAGGTATTAGTCCAGGTCTCGCCATCGGCGGAGACATCGATTGCGTAATCGCTGGCCCAGTGGCTGTTGTCCCAGTAGAGCTTGACATCGGTGATGGAACTCGGCCCACCGAGGTCTATCACCGCCGATGGCGCGTTGCGGACCTCAGGTGTGGGCGGCACCCACGGCGGGAATCCGGGATCGCCGGGGATGAGCTGGTAGGCGTCAGATTCCCAGCGGCTGCGCAGCGGATCGGGGATGAGGCTGTTGCCAGACGCATCGACCAGGCCGAGTTCGGCCAGACGCGGTCCCAGCGGCTCGGTGTTGATGGGATTGGTGGTGTTGGTGGAGAGGATGGCGGTCACGGTCAGGCGGTAGTGCGTGTACGGGGTCGTGTTGGTGAACGAATAATCGTTGGTGGAACGCCGGGCAGCGAACGTCTGGCCTGCCTGGGTGTCCAGGCCCGTGTAGGCGAGGCCGTCCGTGGAACCTTCGAGGGTCCAGTCGGTTGGGGCGCGCTCATCCGTTGGCTCCTCGGCGTCTAGCCCCGTGACGCGGCCGGCCGAGGTCAACGAGTAGCCGGCCGCAACGGCCGGGGCCGGTAGCTCGATCTCCACCCATGCGGGTACGTCCGTGGCTTGCCAGAGCGTATCTTTCCGCAGGTCGAAGGCGTTCTTAGCCGTCCATTGCCGCAGCGCCAGCTCCTTGTCGTTGGCGTAGTCGCCCAGTTCGGTGGTGGTGCGGTAGTACTGGGTTGATCCGTCCGAGTTGTACTGGGCGAACTCAGGGAAAACGGTCCCGTTCGGTAGAACCGGCTCGCGGTAGATACCGTCTGTGATCAGGTGTCCGGTCTGGTTGTAATCCTGGGCGCCCGTTTGGACCACGGACCGGTGCAGGGCAAGGTTATGGGGTCCGGGGACGGCCTGTGCCGCCGTTCCGGTAAGGACAAGCGCGGGTGTCGCGATGGTCACAGCCAAAGCGATGGCCGTGCCAGCAGATAGGTAAACGCGTTTTCTCGATTGACTGCTTGGTGTTCTTGGAATGCCGTGAATCATTCTACTCCCCTAAACCGACTTTGGAATGGAAAGGGCCCGATCGGGCAAATCACTCAACCGGTTCAGATAACGCTATCACACGGGTGCGAGGGAGCGAAGTGCCCCATGCCGCCGCGCGGCCTAGGCGGCGCCGTCTCAGCTAACCGCGCGGGCGGTGGACCTCACCGGGCGGCACGGCAGGGGCGGTCGCCTTCTGGACGCCCACGCCGGAGGTGACGCCAGTGGCCGATTCGTACCCGTCAGCCGTGGCCGTGCCCCGCGCCGAGAGCGTTCTGCCTTCGTCATCCCAGCTCGCGGCGTACGTGGAACCGGTCTGGCCAGGGATGGGAACGCCATCGCGCAGCCATTCCCACGCCACCGCAAACCCCGGGTAGTCGCCATCGGGCGCGAAGGTAGCGGTCAGAACCGTACCCGCCTTGACCGTTGCAACCGCCACCAATCCCGTCTCGGAGGCGATGCCGATCTGGGGGGTGGCCAACGCCATGGCGAGGCCCACAACCTCCGGATGGTTTGTGACTCGCACCGCAGACGCCTTACCCGGCGCGTAACCGCGCACCGCCACCGATACCCGGCATCCAACCTGGTCGGGTCCGAGTTTGAGCGAGGCCTTAGAGGTGAGCTTGAAAGTCTCGTGGTCGCAGGTCCAGCGATATTGCATCTTGACGTCATCGCCCCAAGAACGCCCAACCACCTTGAGTGTGCCGCCCACCTTCGCACTACCGGATAGTTTGACCGCGCGCGGCATCACCGAGATTGGTTTAGCCGAAATCCGCCGG
>JAIRXV010000467.1 GCA_031268115.1 Bifidobacteriaceae bacterium | reverse complement strand
CTCAATCACGCCCCCACGGTAAGACGACCCACCGACATCCAACTGGTCCCCACAACAACAGACCCGCTGACCAGCAGCCACACCCCACCGATCAGGGTCCACGACATGGATAGCCCTTTTGGGCTTCGCCCTCCTTGGCTGACGCGGTTGTCTGCCGCTCTATCGCCCGGCCTCCTAGAGCAGGTCGACGAGTTCGTTGACGGCGGCTGTTCGGGTCTGGTTCTGGCGGGCGAAGCGTTCGGCGAGTTCGCGGCGGTCGCGCTGGCGCTGGGCCTCGAAATCGAGCAGGTCTCGCACGCGGATGCGGCGGTCCCGGCCAACGCGATGGAACACGATCTCACCTCGGTCCAGGAGCTTGTACAGGTGCGAGCGGCTCATGCCCAGGTGCTCGGCGGCCTGGTTTGGCGTCACGGCGGCGGAGTTGTCGATGATGGCGAATTCGGAGCCCTCACGCACGCAGCGGATCAGGCTGCGCAGCATGTCGCGCAGCTCGGGCTCGGCGCTGGTCTCGGCGTACTGTTCAAGGGCGTCGACTTGGTCGAAGGGGATGTCCGAGGTCTTGATTGTCTCGATGGTTTCCAAGGCAAACTCCACAGGTATTACACATGTCGTAGATGTCGTAGATGTCGTAGATGACACACTATGTCGCCGGGTGGCTCGCTGTCAACCGTAGCGAGTGCGCAGTCCGCATCCGCGGGCGGCAGGCGCCTTACTCGGGCAGCTCTTCCAGGCGCGCCGCGCACTCGGGGCAGGTCGGCAGGGCTTCGTGGTCCTGGGTCGGAACGAAGAACACGCCGCAGAGCCCTCGGACGCCTCGGCCCCTAATGGTGGCGCCCGCGAGATGGGCTCGGTGGGCGTAATGGCTGTGGCGGCCGGGCACGGACTCGGCCAATTCGTTCCTCTCCGCCAGAGCCTCCAACTCTTCTACACGGGTCGCCCAGTAGCCCGGCTCGGCGATGTTGGAGAAGGTGTCCTTGTATCTGTCCCATCCCTGCTCCGGCGGGCTCAGCGAGATCAACGCCCTGATCGTCAACTCCCAGAGCAGGGCTCCTCCGGCGTACTGCGAGCGGGTCGGGCGGACCTCCAGATCGATGTCGTCTGACTGATAGCCAGGGTCTCGCAGCGGCGTTACCGACAGCACGAGCAGTGCGAAATTCCCCTTATCCGGGGGCGGGTGTCGGATCGTGATGCGTGTGGAGCCTCCTGCCCGCACAATCCGCAACGCGTTGAGCATCTGGGCCTGGACGGCGAGATGCCATTCGGTCAGGACACGAGCCATGGACTCTTGCCTCAACAGGCGGACATCACGCTCAGTCGGGAGCCAGCGTGTCGGATCGCCGGTTTCGTCCTCCCGGTGAACTCTCTGGTAGAAGTCGTCGTGGTCCTGGTGATCGCCTTTGGCCAGGCCTGCCACCACGAGCCAGTGGACGCCGGTCGCGGTGTCCTTCCCGACCCCTCCGCGCCACTGGGAGGTCTTGATCTCCAGCAACGGCACCGTGGTGCTCGCGAAAACAGGCCCGACGTAGTTGTCGCAGTCAGGATCGGCTCCGAACGACTCGACCGCCTTCGCGATAATGGGGTGTCTCAGCTCGCTGAGCGGATGCAACTGGTCAAAGGCACCATCGGCCAGAAGGCGCAGGGCGCGGGGAGAATCCCAACCCGCGTCAAGATCCTCTGCGAGGACCCGCAGGGTGGGGCGGGCGCGACGGCCATGCACTCGTGGAATTATGCCGCATCGTACTGACTCACCCTGGCGCGGTCTGAGCAAGCAACTCGCCGGGCTTTACCGCCACGTTGAGGTGGTGGACTCTCACCTGATTTCTAGGGGGGTTGGACGCGTGTTTGTGATGTGTGGTCTGCGGGGATGACGTGTTTCGAGGTGTCGTGTCACGTAGGTAGAAGATCTTGGAGCGCGCCGGTCCAGCCGTGCTGTAGCCCGCGCAGGCTGGCGGTGGTCATCCATTTGCGGTCGGTGTCGACGCTGATCGCCTGGTCGATGGCGTCCCAACCCGCGGTTCGGCCTATCCGGTGGACGCCGCGCCCGGCGTCGGTGGCGACCACTGGGCGAGCAATTCCCGGAGCCGTCCGGCCGGCAGGCCACCGGCTCGGGCCTCAAGCAGCCGGAGAGCCAGCAACGCCAGGAAATGCGCCTCGGTATGGGCGGGGGTCCGCACTAGAACGGGCCTGGCCTCCGAATCTGTCTGCCAGATCCGGAACGTTTCCTCGATCCGCCACAGTTGGCGATGCCGGCGTGGTGAGTAGAGTCCGGCACCTTTGAGGCGGTGTCCAGGAAGTTCGGCGAGTAGTACCAGGGCGAGGTGCCTGTCTTGTTCCCGTGCCTTAGCGATGATCTGTTCGTCTAGGTGTCCTTCGTGTTTGGGATGCGTGCGTTTGGGTTGGCTTTCCGAGATGGAAAGTGGCGGGTGGTATGAGAGCCCGAGGCGAAGGGTCGTTTGGGGGGTGGTCTGCCGCCGGGTGAGGCCCTGAGTTTGTTGGGCGGGGCAGGGCCTGGGCTTTCCTAGGACGCGGGGCGTGGTGTTGGGTGGTGGTGTTTTGGTTGCTGTGTTGGGGTTGGTGGTGAAGAGGCGCTGCGGTCGGTTGGTTGTGGACCTACTTGCGTGTGTCGTGGCGCGTCTGTCTTGGCCGGGGTGGGGGTTGTGGCTGCGGTGGTCCCGGGCCGGCGATACTGGTTTGGGTGGCCTGGCGCGGGCTGGCCCGGGGTGTTGGGGTCAGTCGGGGCGGGTCGGGGCGGATCGATAGAGCTTTTGGTCAATAGTGGATGGTGCGCGTTCACATCGATAGAGGTTTCGGCTACCAGGGTCGCCGGGTTGGTCTGTTTCGGCTCGGTTTGATGACCGAAAGCTCTATCGCGATGCAGGCAGGCGCTGTCAGACGCGGTTCTAGTAGCCAAGAACTCTATGTGGACGCGACAATGAACTCTATGTGGACGCGACAATGGCACGCGACAATGATGTCAGCGTTGTTGGAAACTCCGAGCCAGGCCCATATCGCGGCAGGTCGCACACCCATGGCGGGCGCTGTATGTCGGGTTTCCAATGGGCCTATGCCGCACCCTTGGTGCTGGGAGCGCTGACGTTTGAGCCGAGTCTTACGTCGGCATAGCGTGGGGTTTGCTTGTTCCAACTCCACGGGATACGACTCCTGACCAGCTACCCAGAGTGGCACGGCCGACCTAGTGGATTGACGCAGCCAAACATTGATCTATCGCGCGCGCGAAACCGCATTTCGCGAGCGAATCCAAACCCCACGTATTGGCCGCACCAGTCCGCTAGGACGGCCGACACCTCAGCGCAACGAGCGGCGGCGGTCGGTCGCACAGACCGCCGGTCCCTACATGGGGGCCACCTCAACACCAGAGGCAACGACAGTTGTGAACACGCAGGCACCCTCGGCGGTCCGAGGCGAAGCCTCATTGGGTTTAGGTTGGCAAGGAACCGATAGTGAGTTCTGATCGCCTCGGATAGTTCGGAGGATGATGGGACGGGCACAGCGAGGGTCCCGATGTCTTCGATGTCGAACTCGTGGGCCCATCTGTCGCGTAGCCAGTTGTCGGGGTCGAAGGGTGGGCCTTGGTGGCCGGGCCTCCAGAAAGTGTTTCCCGCGTGTAGTCCGTTTGCGTCCACCCAGATCTTGAGGACGGCAAGACGTCTGATCAGCGGGCGGTCGAGTCTCCCAGTCACCGCGGGGTTTGTGGCGGCCCAGCGCAGGTCGTACATGTCACGGGCGGGTGTGGTGCGGTTGAGTCAGGCGACCTTTTCGGCGGTGTTCTCCGCGAGTTGCACAACCTGGACTTCTGGCAGCGGCGGCTCGCCGTAGTGGGTGCGGACTAGCAGCGGTAACCAGCCGCGGCGAATCGGTGTGAGCCAGTGCGGAGGACTGATGTCGAGTTTGGACCGCAACACGGCAGGCCGAACGGCGAGCGTGTGGTCGTAGCCGATGGTCCACTTGCCGCGCCGCTCAGTCACAAGGAACGTGAATGGGCCGATTCTGAGTCCATTGACGGCGGCGATGAGATCGGTGAGGACGTCGTCTGGATCGTCGCCGAGGTTGGTGAGGGCGAAGTCAAGATCGATAGAGATTCTGCCCGCGGTGCCCGCATACGGCTTCCGCAGGGACGTGCCGCCCTTGAACGCGAGCCGGTCGAGTGGGCCATCGGCGTCGAGTTGGCGCAATAGCAGGTTTTGGCCGAGCTCGATGGTCAGGCGGGCCCAGGTGGCTTCGCCGGCCAACTCTGGCAACCACTCGCTTGTGCTCACCCACGACCGAACACTGGACGGCTCGGATGCCATGTGGACGAGAATCGATTCCACGGCAAGCGCGTCCACGCCGTGGACCCGTCCGGTTGGCAAGATGGGTACGAAGACTGATGGGGTGAGCGCGTCGGGTAAACGGCGGGCAGCGCCGCCATTCATCGCCGCTACTTCCAGATGCGAAGGCACTCGGTCGGTCACCCCATGTGCCCAGGACCCAGCTTGGAACGTAAGCGCCAGCCGGGCGGATGGATGCGCGGCCAGATACGACTTCAACGGCATCACCGGGTCATTCTGCGAATACCGACCGGCCGAGGATGCTGGAACAAACTCCCACACTCCACGCTGCGCGGTCGCCATGACGAGCATCACCGTTTTGATGAGTGGAGGCGACCTGTTGACGGTCTCGCCGGCAGGCCTGGCGATGGCCGCTGGCCGTTTCAATCACGGTTGGATTCGTGCCTCTTATTGCTGGGACGGTGAAATCCAGCCCTCGACTCGCGCTGCCTGCGCGCGGCACCCGGGGAGGGCTTCGCCAGAGCCGCAAACGTCCACTGTCGATGGGTCTTACGCCCTGCGCCGCCCCACGCCACCGCCGCCACCCTGCCCTCACTTCACGATTTCGCAAGGTTCGCGCTCTCGACCTGCGTCAGCTCCCGCTCCTCTGGTTGACTCGTGACTGTCCGTCGTGCTCCATCCCATCGCACATACCCACCATCCCTAAGGATCGCACCATGCTGCCGCCGCACCAGTACGTGAAGCGCTGGGGGTTCCCGCTCACGGTCTTGACCCTGATCGGCGGCATCTGCCTGGCGGTCGGCACCGTGGGCGGGTGGACTCCCAGGCAGGAGGTCCATTCCGAGAACGGCGTGTGGGATCTGCGCGCCTTCGACCTCACCCGCACCGCCGTCACCCTGGTGGGCGATGCCGCCTACGTCCCCGGCGCGTTCCTCACCCCGGCGAAGTTCGAGGAGGCAGAGCGGCTCGGCAAGACCCGCATCGGCGGCCTGTTCCAAGACGGCGCCTCCTACGGCACCCGCCGCCTGCAAATCCTCGTCGAGCCCGGCGCCGCGTTGACCGTCGCGGACAAGCCGGGCGAGGGCGCGGACTGGGTCTACCTCACGGTCAGCGAGCCCCCCCCCGCCCCCCCCCCGCGCGCCCCCCCCCCGGGGCGCCGGGCCGCCCCCCCCGCC
>JAIRXV010000463.1 GCA_031268115.1 Bifidobacteriaceae bacterium | reverse complement strand
TCGCTGGACGGGGGCTACGCCGCCTTGGACAACGCGGCGATCACGAGCGGCGCAGTGGCGGGACTTGAGAGCGCCGAGGCGCATGTCACGGCACGCGGGGTAGCGGTCAGCTCTTCGCTGGAGGTGGGGGATCCGGCGGGGGCGTTGGTCGAGCTGTCGAAGAGTGTGGCCATGGCCGTGGTCGGAACTAGGGGCCGAGGGGGATTCACGGAGCGGCTGTTGGGAACGGTCTCAAGCGCGCTGCCGGCGCACGGGCACTGTCCAACCGTCATCGTGCCGCTGCATACCGGCAAGAGCAAGGACCAACCCTGGCCGATAGGGCCAGTTCGCCGAATCGTAGTCGGCGTGGACGGATCGCCGTCCTCGGAAATTGCGCTCGGCCGGGCACTAGACGAGGCCCTCGCGTGGAATGCGACTCTGACCGCGTTCTCATCCATCCCCGTGACCACCGGCACCAGCCTGTTTGCTTGGGCTCCGGCCGTTGTGGACCACGACGCGATCCTGGCGGACCTTGAAACCGGTCTGGACATCTTGGTCGAGCGTGTGCTCAAAGACAGGCAGACCCCGGAGGGGTTTGCGGTGCGCCGTCACGGCCTAGACGGTGCGGCCGCGTCCCTCCTGGTCGAGTTCTCCACTGCGGTTGACTTGGTTGTTGTGGGGTCCCGCGGTCGGGGTGGATTCTCGGGTTTGTTGCTCGGATCCACTTCGCAAGCGGTTCTTCACCATGCGGTATGCCCCGTCCTGGTAGTACCAGCTCGTTGCAGAGACGAGGGTGTGCCCCCCGCGGCCGTGGCTGACGGGATGGGTTGAGGTGACGACCCCAGAGGCGCTAGACGAAGAATCGGCAAACTCGATCCGCGGCCGCCTCGACGCGGCTCGTGAGCGCATAGCCGAGGCAACGGCCCGCTCCGGGAGGGCCCAGGGCGAGGTGTCGCTGCTGCTCGCCACCAAGACAGTCCCAGTCCCACTGATCGAAGCGGCGATGGAAGCGGGGGCCCGCCTCATCGGCGAAAACCGGGTCCAGGAACTAGTGGCGAAGGCCGCGGCACTGGCCGATACACCGCACCAGGCGCACTTGATCGGGCCCCTTCAACGGAACAAGGCAAGAGCTGCACTCCAATACGCCGGCTGTATCCAAACCGTCGCGGACCTTCGACTGGCGCAAAGACTATCCGCCATCGCGCTGGGGCCGCTTGCGGTAATGATCCAGGTCAACACGTCCGGCGAGCCAACCAAGTTCGGCTGTGGGCCGCCGATGGCGGCCGACTTAGCCGCCCAGGTCCAGCAGCTTGCCAACGTGACGGTGAGCGGATTCATGACCGTTGGTCTGAACTCGTCCGACATCCGTGCGGTGGCACGCTCCTATGAGACGCTGCGGAAGATCCGGGACACGGCCGTGAGGGGAGGGCTGGGATCGGCGTCTCAGCTCTCGATGGGAATGAGCGCAGACCTGGAGGTCGCCATCGCCGAGGGAGCCACAATGGTGCGCCTGGGCAGCGCAGTGTTCGGAGCGCGCCCAACCACAAACCCGGCCGCAGGCGGCTAAACACCAGGTCGGAACCCGTTTTGACCCTGGCCGGGCGATCCGCTTCGATTCGCCGGCTTGCGCGGAGCGCCTAACAGGGATATCTTCATCTCGCCTGACCTATTCGGTGCTTCCCATCAACCACCTCACCGAAGGATTAAGAGATGAAGAGACTTGCAAGTTTGACTTGTATCGCAGGGTCACTCTCCTTGGCCCTGGGGTTTGTTGCTGCCATCCCAACGGCCAACGCCCTGCCCGATCAGACCATCGTCGTGTTTGGCGGTGGCGGGGGCGGCGGAGGCGGCAGTCTTGGTAACGCCACCTATCCCGCTGGCTCCGGCGGGGAGGGCGGGCGCACTGGCCAAGTTGACGTATCGCTCCCTCCGCTCACGGCCGGGCTGGCCGGCACGAACGGCACGAACGGCCCGGATCCGGATCAGGTCGGCGACGACGGCGAAGGCGGCTTAGGCGCCAAGGGCGGCTATTACATAGGCTCCGTCAAGACTGATGGTCCGGCCGGGCTGGGGCAGTCCGACCGCACTGGCGGCCCGGGCGGCAGCGGCACTTACGGCCATTCGGCGTCCGAGGCGACCACCGCTCCTAGCCTCGCTGTCGTCGGCGGTGACGGGGGATCCGGTGGCTGCGCAGCAATCAACGCTGGCGGGGCCGGCGGCGCTGGCGGGTCGGCCATCGCGGAGTTCTGGCGAACCGACGTCAACGCTTCGATCCGGTATTTCCCCAACGCCTTGGTAGTGAGCGGCGAGATCCTCGTTCGCTCGGGTCTACGCGGAACACTCGGCGAGTCGTCCTTCAATCCCGATCAAACCTTCCGCCGGGAGGGAGGTCGCGCGGGCGCTGCCGGCGGTGCTGACCTGCGGGTGCATGGCACGTTGAAAGCCAATTCGCTGAACGTGATCAAACGCGACGGCGGGGTTGGCGTTCGAGTTGGAAAGCTCCTGGTTCAGAACGGCGAGACCACGACCGTTACCCTGGACGGCACCTCGAACACTTCGACTGACGTGGTGTTCGACAACATCGAAGTCCAAGAGGGCGGCACGCTGATCATCGATGATCGCAAGGGTCAATTCGCCGTCGAGGATGACTTCATTGTCGAGCCCGGCGCGACTGTCGTGATCCTCGATCCGAGCAATGCCGACGGAGAGGCGGCTCCGGCAGCTCTCGCTGCCACGGCCACTTTGAGTTCGCCCGTTCGCTTGCCTTCGGGCGGGGGAAAGTTCACGCTGCCGTTGACGGGTACCGGCCTAACAAACGTTCAGGTCAAGGCGTTCGCGGACGGCCGGGCCGTGGAAATCGCCGGGAGCGGTAGCGCTTTGCGCAGTGCGACAGCGGCCGCGCTGCCGGTCGAGTTCCCCGCCAACACAGCACCCGCCGACGCCACCTACCCGCTCCTAGTGGGCAACGGCAGCGGCGTTTGGACCCTGCTCAATTTGGTTGTGACAGTGGCCGGTGCCAGCTCCGGGGGCCAGTTGCTGCCCTTCGCGGTGGCTGGTACTCCCGCCATCGCTGGCACGCCGGCGGTGGGCTCCACCCTGACGGCTGACCCCGGCGCCTGGGTTCCGCAGCCCTCGTTCAGCTACTACTGGCTTCGTGATGGCGTGGCGATTGGCGGCAGCCACGGCGCTACCTATGTCGTGGCCGCCGCCGATGTCGGCACCACCCTGAGCGTTCGGCTTACTGGCAGTGGGCCCGGCCTTGAGTCGACCAGCCGGGAATCGACCGGCGTTAGGATTCCCGTGCCGCTCGACCACAGCGGAGGCAACGACGACAGCCCGGGCGATAACAACGGAAGTACCGGCGGCGACGGAACCGATGGCGGCGACGGTAAGACCGGCGGCGACGGAACCGATGGCGGCAATGGAACCGGCGGCAGTAATGGAACTGGGGGCGGCAGCGACACTGGCGGCCAAAATGGCGGCCAGAGCATGGTCCCACTCGATAGCAATCCCGTCCTCCCAACGGATGTCGGAAGCTGGGCCACGGGCGTTGTGACAACTGGACAGGGCTTGGTCACTCTGTTTCTCGGCGTATCCGGAGATGCCCGAGTCGGTCGGGTACTGACGGCTCGGGTGGTGGCCTCATCGCCCGTCCCAACCATCGCGTATTCGTACCAGTGGCTTCGCGGTGGCGCTGCCATCGCGAACGCGAACGCCGCCACCTACACACTGAAGGCGGCCGACCGGGCAAAGAAGATCTCGGTTCGGCTGACCGCTACCCCGGTGGGTCAAGCACCGACTGTCGTGACATCGGCGGAAACTGTCGCAAAGACCGGTGCCCTGAAAACCACTCGCCCCAAGCTGGTTGGGGTCACCAAAGTTGGCCGGACCCTAAAGGCCAGTGCCACGAAGTGGACCGCCGGTGCGAAGAAGAAGTACCAGTGGTACCGGGACGGCAAGAGGATCGCCAAGGCAACGAGGGTGACTTACGTGCTCAAGGCGGCTGACGCCGGGAAACGGATCAACGTCAAAGTCACAGCGACCAAGGCTGGCTACAAGAAGGTCGTCCGCGCATCGGTTTCGAAGCGGGCGCGCTGGTAGCGCTAGCCGTATGAGTGCGGCGATCCAGCGGCCTCCGTTCGGCCGATATCGCCGGACAATACAGAGACGAATGCCTTGGGGGTGGCCTGGGCCACCCCCAAGGGGTCTCTTCTGTAGCCTGCGGGCTAAGGGGTACAGGTGCGTTCCCGGGGCCAACTTGCACAACCGGGCCTCGGGAACGCAACCCCACCTGGTAGCATCGTCTTGCAATCGATTACACTAAATCGTTGTGCCACCCGAATGGAAGGGAGTGCGGCGCCGCCGCCACATCATGGTTGATCTTGTTCCTCGCATCCGCCTAAATCAAGGTTCCGAGATCCCGCAGCTCGGGTTCGGCGTGTTCCTCGTGGATCCCGCTCGGACCCAGGCCGTGGTCGAAGACGCTCTTGAGACCGGCTATCGCCACCTCGACACCGCCACCGGCTACGACAATGAAGCGGAAGTCGGCGCCGCGATACGCGCTTCAGGGGTGCCACGAGAAGAGATATTTGTCACCACCAAGCTCCGCAACGATCACCACAAGTCGGGTGATGTCAACGGCGCATTTCACCGGAGCCTCGACGCTCTCGGCACGGGGTACGTCGATCTGTATCTCATCCACTGGCCCATGCCGGCCAATGATAAGTTCGTTTCCGCGTGGCGCCAGTTCGAGGGCTTCTTGGCCGACGGCACCGCACGGGCCATCGGCGTCTCCAACTTCTCAATCCCCCACCTTGAGCGTCTGGCGCAAGAAACAGACGTAACCCCTGCGCTGAACCAGGTGGAGTTGCATCCGCGATTTGCGCAGCGCGAATTGCGGACGTACATGGACGCGCACGGGATCCGTGCCGAGGCGTGGGGGCCCCTCGGTCAGGGCCGTTTCGCACTGGACGAGTTCGCGCCAATCGTCGACGCGGCGACCGCACACGGCAAGTCGCCAGCCCAAGTGATCTTGCGGTGGCACATCCAGAATGGAACGATCGCGATCCCCAAGGGGGCCTCTAAGGCCCATATGGTTGAGAACCTTGAAATCTTCGACTTTGAACTGACAGCCGCGGAGTTGAGCGCCATCGACGGCCTCGACACTGGAGTGAGGCTGGCCGCCGATCCGGATGACATCAACTGAGTAGCTTCCCGAGAAGGGGCGTGCCTCGGCGTTCGCATTCGGCACTCGGCGGGAACGCGAACGCAAAACACCGAGAAGGGCGAAGGCCCTTCTCGGTGTTTTGCATTCTGACTGGCGATTCGGCTCACCGGGCGACCGACCCGATGGGGTCCGCTACCCCTGGGGAGGGGGGCTTGACGGGAAGATGGGCCGCTCGAAAAGGCCGTCAGGGGCAGGGTCGCCGGTCGTGGATTGAGACTGCTCCTGGTTTGGACCGGGTTGCCCCTCTTGCGACCCAGGCGCCGCGGCGAAACTAGTGGGCGGCTGATACGCCTGGGCCGGTGGATAGCTCTGGGAAGTCTGTTGGTCCGAAGCGGCCCCGGGGAATCCCTGGGGTGGCTGCCCGGCCGGGTCCGCAGGGAATCCAAGCGGGGCTCGCGCTGGACCGCCTGGCGGGAATCCTTGGTTGGGTGCGGCCCCCGGGAATCCCTGCGGGGGTTGGGCGGGCGCGCCGCCGGGGAATCCTTGCGGGGCCTGTGCCTGGGTCGGTCCGTTGGGCGGGAATCCTTGCGGTGGCTGTCCGGCGGGGCCCGCCGGGAATCCCTGCGGGGGTTGGGCGGGCGCGCTACCAGGGAATCCTTGGGGCGGGACTTGATTGGGTGCGGCTCCGGGGAATCCTTGGGGTGGGCCTTGGGCGGGTGCGCTGCCGGGGAATCCTTGGGGTGGCTGTCCTGTCGGGTCTCCCGGGAATCCCTGTGGGGTGCCCTGGTTCGGTGCTTCGCCGGGGAATCCTTGTTGGGGTTGGGCGGGTGGGCCGCCAGGGAATCCTAGGGGCTGC
>JAIRXV010000491.1 GCA_031268115.1 Bifidobacteriaceae bacterium | reverse complement strand
ACAAACCCTTCTTTCGCGTCCCATCCCCGCAGGTGGGGTTTTCGCGGGGCGAACCGCCTGTGGATGACGGGCCCAAACGAATCCCCTGCACGGCCGATGTCGGTCAGGCGGTCCTCGGGTTCGCTGGCCCAGCGAAGCGCCCACCGCCGGACAGCCTTGCTGGTCGAGCGGACCCCGGGATCACTGGCCCCCGGCAGAAGCCCACACGGCCGGGCGGCCGTGCCTGTTCAGTCAACCCGCCGAACCCTAGCCCGATCCCACCGGCAGAAGCCCACACGGCCGGGCGGCCGTGCCTGCCAGGGGCGGATCTTCAGTCCGGACCGCCGGTCGCCCCGCGCGGCCCTGACTCGGCCGAACGGGAACCCGGGCCCTGAGCGCGGCTGAGCACCTCGCCCAACGTTGCTTGCGTGGCCGCCCAGTCTTCAAGAACGGCCAAGGTGGGGGCCGTCATCGTCCGCGAAACCACTGCGGTCAGGCGTTCGCACACGTCAAGATCGAAGCGCAGCGAACGCTCCCGGTGGACCTGGCCCCGGCGCATCAGGCGAGCCAACCAACTGGGACGCGGTCCGGGGGAAACACCGTCCATCGCCTCGCTCAGGCGGGCGCAGATGTTTTGGGAGCTGGCCAGCGTGTGCCCTATGGCTGGCCCCCACGGCGGTGGCACCCGATCGAGAACGCATTGCAACCACGTGAGCAGCACCACACGCACCTGATCCATGCCCGGGGGGGCAACCGACACCGGTTCAAGGCCGGCGGCCAACGCATCGACGGCGGCGGCCGCCCCACAAAAGGCGCGCAACGCCTCGACCGCTTCGGCTTGCGCCGACTCCACCCATTCGCGGCTCGCGGCAATCGGTTCCGTGGACTGGCCTACCGCATTGCGCAGCCCGCTCGCTACCTCACGTAACTGGGTCGCCGCCCTTAGTACCGAGGTGGTGCGGGATCGAGTAGCCCGGGCCAATAGTCCGCGCAGCTCCTCGACGCCTTGCCCCATAACCGCCGATGTCGCAAGCACGGGTGCTTGGGTAAGGCCGTCACGGGCCAATTGGGCGGTCAAATCCTCAAGTACCGAGGCGGCGTCGGCGGGTTGGAGGGTATCGACACGGTTCAGGACCACAACCATCGACCCTTCGTGTTCCCTCATCGGTGTCAGGTACCTGGCGTGCAGCGAGCGGTCCGCGTATTTGACCGGATCGGTCACCCACACGAGCATGTCCGCGAGCGGAATAAGCTCGTTGACTGTTTCGCAATGCCCCGGCGCGATCGAATCGATATCCGGCAAATCAACCAGTATCAGGCCGCGCAGTTCTTTGATGTGCTCTTCCAACGTCGAATCGCGCTGAATCCACATGTCCCGCTCCACGCCTAACCACCTCAGCAGTCGATCCGTGCCATCTCCCCACACGCAGACCGCCGGCCGTGACGTTGTAGGACGGATCGCTCCCACCTCGGCGAATTCCATTCCGGCAAGGGCGTTGAAGAGGCTCGATTTCCCGCAGCCGGTACCGCCAAGAATGACCACCACAGTGTGGTCCACCCCCAGATCGAGGCGGTGCAACAGGTGTTTGCAGGCGCTTTCCACGCCATCGACCGCTTCCTCGCCCAGCCGCCCAGTCACGGTGCGTGCGGCTCGCCGCACCGAACGCAAATCCGAAAGCAGCTCCGCCATTCTGTCGGACGCATCCGTGGATGCGTGGCGCGGGACGGCATCGGCGACAGCGACGTTCCCCACCTGAGGCCCGGCTGGGTCCGGGGCAGGGGCGGTGCCCCCCGGATTGGGCACGGTCCGCGTCACTCGTCCTCCTCGGCGAAATAAGCCGCGTGAACCGTAAGCATAAGCCCCACTTCGTCGTCGGGTGCGGCCTCTTGGAGAACGCCACGCGCGTTATCCACAATGTCGCGGGCCGCTTTCAAGAGTCCCGCGGAAAGCGCTTCGCTCGCCACACGGACGATGGCGGCCCCCGCCTGCCCGCCGAAACTCACCAAGAATGCTTCCGCACCAGGGCAATCAAGGGCGGCGGCCGCGGCCAGCGCGCCAATGCCCATGCGGCCGATGGCGCCTTGGAGCTGTTCCAACGGTGGGGTGTCGCCATGTTCGACGACGGCAGCATCGATGTTCCCCCACCAGACCCCGACGGGGTTGAGGGGAGGACCGGCCACGTGCCTGGCCGCGGCCGGCGCGGGCCCAGGTCCGTCCGCGATCCGCGTGGACAGTTCGCGACCGCCAGGGTAGGCGGGGCTATCCCAGACCGCTTGGATACGGTCGCGCGTATGGCTGCGGACCAGTTCAATGAGCTGGTCCGCGCACGCTTCTACCGCATCGATGAGACTCTCCGCGGCGGCCTTGGCTCGCGCTCGCCAAGTCGGCGCGGCGACTCGCTCCGGCGCTGCGGCGAGCGCCTCGAACGGCCCCTCCCACGCCAGCGACCACGTGCCGATGAGGGCGAGGTGGGCCGGCAAACCGGTCAGGCGCGGATCGGCCGCTCGCTCCGGCACGGCGCCCGCCTGGGCCGGCCGGTGTTCCGCTTCAGGCACACCTGCCGCACCCCCCGCACCCGGCGCACCCCCCGCGCC
>JAIRXV010000464.1 GCA_031268115.1 Bifidobacteriaceae bacterium | reverse complement strand
AAGAGCCCATCAGCCCAGCCCCGACGACGCCGCCGCCCGCCGACCCAGCGCTCACCACCCAGGCCGCGAGCCTCCAGGCCCTGAGCCTCCTGGCCGCGGGCGCAACCCTCGTGCCGGAGCCGACCGATCCGGGGCCGTTCGACGTGGTCGAACTTCTCTACGATTTGGGCGATCAAGCGGTGGGCTTGGAGTTCATCGGCGGCGTCAAGGGTGAATTCCGAGGCAAGGTGTATTACCCATCGAATGCACCCGAGCCCGGCAAACTCGTCGTCTTGCTTCACGGGCGCCACAGTTCGTGTGGCGGCTCCGGTTCCAACCCGGCTCGCTACCCCTGCCTGCCGTCCCAGACCGAAATCCCGAGCTACCTCGGCTACGACTCCACCGGCCGGGCACTTGCCTCCAACGGCTATGTCGTGGCGTCAATCTCGGCGAACTCGGTCAACTCCAACGACAACCAGCTCGCCTTCGATCACGGCGCCACCGCGCGCGGTGGCCTGATCCTGGATCACCTCGACTTCCTCGCCGAGGCCAGCGCGGGGGCCGTGGAAGACCTGGGCGCGGCACTCGTCGGGAAGGTGGACTTCTCCGGCATCGGCCTCATGGGCCATTCGCGAGGCGGCGAAGGTGTAGCCCGCGCCGCCCAAATGAACCAAACCCGCCAGGAGCCGTATGCGATTACGTCCCTGCTGCCCCTCGCGCCCGTTGACTACGGCCGCGCCACCATCCCCGAGATCCCCATGATGACCGTCCTGCCCTATTGCGACGGCGATGTGACCACACTGATGGGGCAGCATTACGCGGACGATTCGACCACCGGATTCCACGACGAGGTGCTGCGATCAACCGTGCTACTCGGCGGCGCCAACCACAACTTCTTCAACACCGTGTGGACCCCGGGAGGGTTCGCGTACGGCACCGCCGACGATTGGGGATCCGGTGCTACCGGTCAGGGCGCCAACCCGATCTGCGGCGGCCACGCCTCGGTCGCGGACACGTCCACCCGCCTCACCGCAGCCCAGCAAGACCAGGTGGGCGCCATCCTCATGTCCGCGTGGTTCAGGTTGTCCGTGGGCGGCGAACAACAGTTCCTCCCGCTGTTCGACGGCTCGGGCGGGACCACGGCCTCACTTACCGCGCTGGAAGCCGACGTGACAGCGACGGCGAGTGGGCCGGCATCGTCCACAACTCTGGTCAATTCGTTTGAGACCGCCACCAGCGCCGTCCGCCCAGTCGGGTCCTCAACCATCGCGTTCTGCTCTGGCATGTCCGGCACGCCGTACCAAAGTGCGGCGCCCTTGTGCGCCACGTCGCTCGGCAGGGCACAGGGGCCACACTGGACGCCATCGCGTTTTGCCTGGTCCGCGCAGTCGTTGGCGGTCCTGAAATACTCCTGGACCTCAGCCAACGGAAGCGCCTTACGGGTGGACGTGCCGGCATCGGCCAGGGATGTGTCAGGGCGCACGGCGTTGACCTTCCGGGCCGCGCCCGGTGAGCTGGCCACCGCCGCAGTCGATCTCACGGTGACCTTGCGGGATTCGGCCGGCGGGACCGCAAGTTTCGACGCGTCCGCCTACTCCCCCGCGCTCACCCCGCTGCCGTACAACCCCACCGCGGTCTCGGGCTCGACCAACCTGCACAAGACGATCCTGCGCGAGGTCTACGTGCCGGTGAGCGAGCTGTCCGGTGTGGACTTGACCGACCTCAGGCGGATCGATTTCGTCCCAACCGTCGCCTCCGGCACCGCGTTCCTGTCCGATCTGGCGTTCTCAGACCCGGCGCTCGGCGAGGCGACCGTTCAGACCGAGCTGCCCCTGCTGACCATGGGCAGCACGTACGTCAACGAAGGCGCGGGACCCAGCAGCGCGCCCCTCGCGATCCGGCTGTCCAAACCGACGGACCACCCGGTCAGCGGATCCTTCGAGATCACCACGAACACCCTGCTCACGGGCAGCGCCCCAACCGCCGGCCAGGCCACGGGACAGGCCACGACCATGGAACGGTTCACCATTCCCGCCGGGCAAGTCTGCACCACGGTCTACGCACCGATCGACGGCAACCGGACCGCATCCGCCGCCGCCACCGCCGTCTATCCCGTCGGGGCCACCGCCATCCAGGGGGCGGCCACAGCCATGAGCTTCGGCACACTCACCATCCGGGAGGACGATGCCGTCGTGCTGGCAGGCGGGACCGTCATGCCGCTGGCTCCTGAGCCTGAAACCGCCGATGACCCCTGCGGCGCGCCACGAGCGGTGATCGAATCGCGCACGGTCGTTGCGCTGTCCGCGGGCAGCGTCACGCGAGGCGGGGCGGCCTCCGTCACCGCTACCGTTCTGGGGTTGAGTTCGGGTTCCGGTGCTCTGGCTACCGGTTCGGTGTCCATCGGGGTCGATGGTGTCGTGGTCGGTTCCGCATCCATCTCACCAGGTGGAACGGCGAGTTTCGCGTTGCCCCAGGATCTGGGCGTCGGGGGTCATGCCGTGAGCGTTGAGTACCCGGGTAGTGCGACGCTTCTGCCCTCGGCTGCGGCGGCGCGCCTCGTGGTGACCGAGCCCGTCCCGACGCCGGTCGCCACCGCCACGGTTCCGGGGCCGGAGCGGACGGTGAGCGTTCCGGGGCCAGAGCGGACGGTGGCGGTTCCGGGGCCGGCCGCGCCGGGTGATGGTGCGGCGGGTGGCAGTGCGCCGGGCGGGGGTGCGCCCGGTGGGGTGGCGCCCGGTGGGGTGGCGCCACCGGTGAGCGACTGGGGAAGCGACTCCGCTCAGCCGTCCAGGCTCTCGGCCAACGCCAAGCTCAAGGCCCTGAAAGCGGCCGGGGGCAAACTCGTCCCGAAGTTCAACGCGGGCAAGACCCGGTACAGGATCACGGCCACCAAGGGAACAGTCACCCTGCGCCTGACCCCTGCAGACGCCAAGGCCAAGGTCAAGGTGAAGCAATCCGGCGGGACCTACCGATCCGCGACCAAAGCCACCGTCAGGCTCGCTCCAGGCGCGTCCAAAACGGTCAAGGTGCGCGTCATCGCCCAGAACAACCTGGTCAGGACGTACACGCTCGTGATCGAACGGCCCTCCAAGTAGACGTGTGGCGTTGCCGTGCCGCGTTCCGCGCCACAACCCACCAAGGCCCCACCCAGACTCGCGGAGGCTTTACTACTCCATCGGCTCGTCATTGGGGATTCGTCGGCATTCTTCTTGAAGAACGCCAGATTCGGTTCCATGAGCGCATCAGGCAGGTCATGATAGTGCTGCCCGTCCGCGTTCAATTCGCGCACCTGATCCGGAGTCGTCGAGAACGGCAACACCGCCTCCGGCGATGTGTGGCCGTGGTCGGCCACCGGAGTAATGTCGTCAGGCGATGGGTAGCCGTTCGCCCTGGCGCAGGCGATCCACGCTTTCGTGGCATCGGCCATCCGCTGTTTGATGCGCAATTCCGCTGCCGGATCGCTCTCCGGGCGACCCGAATCCGAGGCCGTCAACAGGGCGATCTTTGGCGGTCAAGTCACCAGAATCACCCGCGGGCGGCGCGCGACCCCAGCCGCGGCACTCGTCCCCGCCGCGTGGCTCGCTCATTATGAGGCGTTGCTCGACTCCCAGGATGGCCCTGTCGCCGCGGCTCGCCTCGCTGAGATCAAGCGAGGTGGCGCCACGACCGTGCCCGCGGCCGAAGTCCGTAAAGCCCGCGGCCTGTGAGACGCCCACGCCGCCGGGGTTCGTGTCCTCGAGCTTCTTCACGCGGCCAGCTGTAGGACAATGTTCCCCGATGCTGATCCTCATTGCGCCTGACTCGTTCAAGTCTTCGGCCACCGCCGCCGAGGCCGCCATCGCCCTAGCCGCGGGCGCCCACCGTGTGCTTCCCGACGCCGATGTTGCGCTTTACCCGATGGCCGATGGCGGAGAAGGCACAATCGCGGCCCTCACCACCTCCGGGGCCGTGCGCGTGGCCGAGGTTGCGGTCACGGACGCCATCGGCCGGCCCCGCACCGCCCGCTATGGGATGGACTCTGTTGGCACCGCAATCATCGAAGTGGCCGAGGCCTCGGGACTGCCACACGTGGCCGGCCACCTTGCGCCGCTCACGGCCTCCACCTGGGGAACTGGCCTGGTCATTGCCGACGCGTTGGCCCACGGCGCGCGAGAGATCCTGCTGTGCTTGGGCGGATCGGCCACCACGGATGGCGGGGCCGGCATTCTGCGCGCGTTGGGGGCGCGGGCGTTGGGTGCGAACGGTGAGGTGGACGATGGCGGCGCCGCCTTGGCCCACATCGGACAGATCGATTTGGCCGGGTTGCTTCCCGCGGCCCGGCTGGCCCGATGGCGGCTCGCCTGCGACGTGGACAATCCGCTAACTGGCGAGAACGGCGCGGCCGCGGTGTTCGGCCCGCAGAAGGGAGCGGGCCCAGCGGACGTGGCCAAGCTCGATGCGGCGCTCGGTCACTGGGCTCGGCTACTGAACAGGGACGTTGGGCCGTTGGATGAGGCGTCTCCCGGCGTCGGGGCGGCCGGGGGCACACCGGCGGCTCTCATCGCAGCGTTCGATGCGGAATTGGTGCCTGGCGCGCGGTTGGTGGCCGACGCCATCGGCCTCACGGCCCGGATTCCCGAGGCCGACCTGCTGATTACAGGGGAAGGGTCGTTCGATTCGCAGTCTCTGGACGGCAAAGTGGTGGGTACCCTCGCTCAACTCGCCAGCGGCGCAGGGGTACCGGTGCTTGTGGTCGCGGGGGCCGCCAAGGCAGGCCGGGAGACAGCGGCAAGGGCCGGCATCGTCGGGGCGCGGTCCATCGCGGACGGCCCGCGCGCCCTAGCGGAACTGATGGCGAAGCCGGCCCCGCTCATCGAAGCGGCAGCGGCGGACATGCTCGCGACCTTCGCCGCGGGACTCGCCGCCCAAGGGCCCGAGCTGGGCCGGCCCGGTCTCTAGTTCAAGGACTAAGGTCTAAGGTCGCCTTTAATGACATAGCGGCTGAACGCTTCGTCAGGCTGGACCACGATGGATTTCTTACCCGCGCGGTCCACTGTAGGGGCGGCAAGCATTTCAACGGTTCCATCGGGCGCCCAATAGTACGCAGCGAAGCTCACCATCTCGTCCGTTTTCAGTGCCTCCGTGCCAAGCGCGACGGCGAGGTTAGCGAACTCACCGACCGCACTACCCCAGCCATCCTGGATGGGCTGATAGATCAACGCCGAAGACCGCGGTATAGCAAAAACCAAGCCGTGCGGCGCCGGACCCGTCACCGCGGGAACCAAAGCCGCCATGTTAGTCGCCTTCGATGCAATGAACATCGATTCGCCGATGATCTCCATGATGCCCGCATCGGGGTCCAAGCGCACTGGCGGATCGACCGGCTCGGCATCCGTGTTCTTCTGCCCTTGAACGAACAACTCGTCCAATGATAAGCGCAAGTCAGGAATCCGTTCCTCCGTTAAGTTCATGACAACTTCGTCGTAGTCGATACACAGAATCTGACCCGTAAGGCCCAACGGCTTGCGGGCGTAGCCGAACCCGTCCAGGCCACCGCCCAGGGACCTGATGAGCCGCGTTCGGATCCGTTGACGCAGCTCGGCCTCTTCCATGTCCTCGGGTTCGATGCGCTCCGCAGCGGCGACCGCACCGTCGAGCCAATCAGACACCAGCTCGGGCCAGTCGCTTGGGCGGACGTCCGCCGCACCCGCGAAAAGCGTTCGGAGCCGGAACCCCTTATTCCCAGGAAGCACCAACGCCTCATCGCTGCCATCCGACACGATCTCCGCTTGGATCCCGCGCCGCGAAATTTGCGCCAGGAGTTCAGTGCGGACCGTCCCTTCCATTTCCGTTGCGCGACTACTGGGTTTGCGGCCCCCAGACCTGAACAGTCCCATCGTTCTACCTTTCTATTCGATTCCACATATTGTCGCATTCGGGTTCTTAGCGCCTGCTACGCCAGCCGAGTCGTGGTGTGGGTAACGCCGGCCCACATGTGCGGGGCAGCGCCAGCGTCGTGGGCTTCGTGTTGGGCGAGCCACAACGCTGTGGCCGGATCCGTACCCAACAGCGCCGGATACAACTGCGTGAGCAAGCGCGCCGTCGGGAACGGCGGCGCATCCGGCAAAGGGTACACCCCGCCGATGATGTGGCCCGCCCCGCGGGCATGCGCGATCAACGGCAACGCGAACGGCTCGCCGTTAGCGTCCACCCGCGCCGACCAGCACGCACCTATCACCAGCACCTCCGGCAGGTCCAGCCCAATCAGATCGGCCGCGGACAAAGTCACGTCGGGTGTCAACGACACCCCGTGGCTCAGCCCAGCGCCCATGTTGCCGTGGACGGAGGCAATCGCGGCGTCGACCTCGCTCAACCGCGCCAAGAACTCCGCGGGCGTGGTGGCCAGCGCCTCCCGCCCAAACATCGCCCCCACCATTGCCCGCTCCCCACCCGTTCCTTCGACGGCCCCCACATCGCCCTCTGGGATCCAAGCATCCACTCGGTACGCCGCCCGCCGCATTCGGTTGCTGGCGCCGTCCCATTGCGAGGCCAGACTGCCGTCCGCCGAATCGGCCAAACACGAGAGGGACGGAGCTAGCGAAACCCGAGCCAAATCGATCAGTCGGCGCCCGTCGCGCGCCGCCACCAGACCGGCCCAGGGCAGGTTCCACAGCCGCGGTCCCGGGACAACCAGCGCACGGGTCGGCACGCCAGTGGCGGTATCGACGGTCCCAGCCAAGTAGTCCGCCAGCCCGTCCGGGAACAAGGCGGCCGCGATCTCGCCGACAACGGCTTCGGCCCGCGCGTCGCGATCCAACGCCGCCCAAAGACTCATAGTTTCGCGGGCTAGACGTCGCATCCGATCGGCCGCGGCCCGATCAGTGTCGCGCTCTTCGAGACCCAGACCCCTCGCATGCGGTACCCCGCCGTGCTCTGGCGCGGTGGCGGGCGGAGGATTTCGTCGGGTCGTTCCGGGGGTGTTGTCTCCGGGACCCGGGGCAGTTTCGCCGTGCGCCAACCCCGCGCCGCTTAGCAGCAACAGGCGAGCGGCCGCCGCATCGCTCAAGACGCTCTGCGTGAGTGTTGGCCGTTGTTCGGGTGAGGCCCACACCACGTACAGGCTCTTGCCGCCGCCGATGCCGTTCGGGTACGCATACTGCATCACCGCACCTTCGCGGCGGAGTACCTCGATCCGGCTCGGATAGTCGATCCGTTCCGGCGCCACCACCTCCTTGGCCCGTGGACCGAGGAGCGTCTCCAGTTCAGCGATCAACTCCGCGCGGCGCGCGCTACGCGGGCCGCCGCTGCCGCTCCGCAGGCCGGTTCTCGGCTCGGCCGGGGGGTCGTCGCCTTTGCCTTTTGGGCTGTCGTCTTGACCCCCGTCGGCCGCTCCCGACCCAGCGAGGCGTTGAGCATCCAGTTCGCTCGACGCCTCTTCGCTGGCGGCGGCCAGTTGGCGGGCCAAGTCCCGGATGCGGGCACGCAGGCGTTCGGTGCGAGGATCGCCTGAGGGCGGGGCGGCCAGCAGCACCGGGAGTAAGCCGATCAGACCGGCTACGCCGTCTTCGATCAGCCCGCCGGCCAACACCGGCTCGCCCAATTCGAGAGCCAACGCCAGGGCCCGCGACTCTAGGTCGGCGATCGCTGCGGCCGTCCGAGTCCGCAGCTCTTTGCCAACGGTCCACCGGGCAGCAGCGCGGGCCTCAGCGACACCCCAGCTCATGGCTCGTAGCGCACCCAATGGATCCTCTTTGTCGGCGTAGGTCTGCGCCAACCCGTCCACGGCCGTGACCAAGCTGATCGGGTCCCCGATCCGGCGGAACAGCTCGATCGCTTCGGTCAACTGATCCCGGGCCGCACCCTCATCCCCAGCGCTCGCCGCCAGTTCCCCCAGGGCCCGGCGAACCTGCGACTGCCCCAGGTGCTCATCGAGTTCCAGATACAGCTCCAAGGCCTGCTCGTAGTGGGTCTTCGCTCCGGCCAGATCGTCGGCCCGCCGTGCCGCGTCCGCGTAGAACCGCTCCGCGTTGGCCTCACCCAGGCGGTCGCGGGCCGCCCGAAAGCCGCGCGCTGCCTCGGCATACGCGGTCATCGCGGCGCCCACCTCGCCGGCCGCGGAACACAGGTTCCCCAGCGACAAGTGGACGCTCGCCAGGCCCGCATCGTCCTCCAACGCCTCGAAGATGGCCGCTGCCCGGCGATACTCCGTTAGCGCCTGCGCGCCTTTACCGTTGCGCCTGGCCCAACTACCCAGGTTACGGTGGGCGGCACCCTGAAGCCTCAAATCATCGGTCGCCTCTGCCAGCCGCGCGGCCTCTTCGAAGTGCCCACCGGCGGCGGCCAGGTCCCCGAGCCGAGTGTGTAGGTGCCCCAGCTCGGTCCGCCCGTGGGCGCCGCCGATCACGTTGCCCACTTGCGCAAACAGTTCAACCGCCCGCTCCAAGTGGTCTCGGGCCTCACCCAGTTCGTCCCCGAACATCGCAAGCTCACCGATCAGCAAGTGAGCGGTCGCTTGGCCGCGCCTGGTGGGCACGGCCTCGAAGTGGGCGAGCGCCCGGTAGGCCGCGGCGGTTGCGTCAATCGCGTGCCCAAGCCCGTGCCCCGATGCTTCGGCCAGGGCTTCCATCCCGGCCGAAAACGCTTCGGCGTCGCGGTAAGAGCTGTCGGCGTCACTCATCGCGGACCGCCGCGCAATCGTTTCTGCCGATCTTTGTTCGCCAAAGCTCTCACCGTCGCTTGAGGCGGCGTCGCACCGCGGTCAAGACCAGGATCGCCACGAACACCGCGCCGCACAACAGCCAATCCGTCATAACCGCATTGCCGCCCCGCACGGCTCGAAGCTGGGTGAACAGGCCTCCAGCCAGCGCGATCCACAACAGCACCAACGCGCCGCTCAAGACCGGCAGGGCGGGGTGGCGGGACGACCGCCCGCCGCTCGCGGTCCCGGCCCTTGATGTGGACGCCAGCTCCGCGGAGTTGTCTGCCATCCATCGCGCCGCCAATTGCGCGGTCTCGGTCGAGCCGTTCGGGCTTTGCCGGTTGACTTGCGCAAGAGCGACAAGGGTCTTGGAGGCCCGGAGGCGGAAGGACTCAGAGCCGAACTCGAAATCGACGCCCTCGTGGAGCAGTTGGATCAGGCCGCGGGCCGCTTCGCGTTCCGCGACTGAACCAATTGGGGCCTCGTTCGCGCTTTTCAGCAGCGACATCCCTCGAATCTGGTCGTAGTGTTCGCTCACTCGCTGGGTCTTGCCGCCCAGCTCGATCCGGGTGCTGGCTGGCAAGTAGTCCTTGATTTCACTCATCATCGTGAGGCACACGTTGCGCGAGGGGTCTTCCAGGTATTTGGCCGCGGATGCGCCAAACATGGTGGTCAGTGCCCTTTCCAACGCTTTCGCGGGATCTGGACGCCGAACGAACTCACGATTGGACTTCGCGAAATCGATCAGGTCACGCAGGGCCTTCGCTTCGGTCTGAGTTGCCGCTGGAGCTTCCATGACCTTCTTGATGAGTACCGCCAAGTTGGCATCCGGCCCCAGAGCCGCCTTGCCTCCACGCGAGAGCCGCCCAAGGTGCTCAGCGAATGTGAGCTCGGTGCCGTCGATGGCCACCGTTGCTCCGTCCGGCACAGCGTCGACTATCTTGCGCATCATCCGCCAACCCCGCGAATTCTTGTCGCCCATGGACGCTGTGCGCGAGCCGCGGAAGATCACACTCATCGCTTGCAGGTAAGCTTCGCCCGCGGCTGGCATCTGAACAAGGGCCTTGTGGGCCTCAGCGAAGGCGATCAGCTCGTCCAGCGCTTTTTCCTCTTCGGCGGAATCGCTCGGCGCCTTCATCAACGCGTCGAACAGTTCCTTGAGCCGCGGCGCCAATTCTGCGCCGATCAGTATCTCCAACACAACGGGTGTGCGGATAGGCTGCGAGGTGGTGCCGTCTTTGCCGATCTCCCAATCGTCCGGTAGCAGACGCAACATGTCGGCGGCGTCCTGTTTGACCTCGGCCGCCACGTCGCTCCCCAGGGCGTAACGGGCAAAAGCCGCGCAGGCGTTGAAGAAGTCGCCGATGGCCGCCTTCACCACGGGACGGGCCGAATCGTAGG
>JAIRXV010000428.1 GCA_031268115.1 Bifidobacteriaceae bacterium | reverse complement strand
CCGCGATCTCACCGGGTGCGCCGGCCCGGGGGGGCGACCCGTTGCGACCACCGAGCACGCCGCATTCGATCTCGCGGCCCCGGATCTCGGCTTCGATGAGAACACGCGGATCGAGGCCGCCGGCCTCGGCCACGGCCGCGGCCAACGCCGCGGGGCCTTCGGCTCTCACCACGCCGAGCGACGATCCCGCCCGCGACGGTTTGACGAACACGGGCCACCCGAGGCGAGCGCCGGCATCGTCCAACGTGGGGGGTGTGGGCCGCCACGTGCGGGCATCGACCTCGATGAACGGGGCCACGGGTAGGCCCGCCGCGAGAAAGCGCAGCTTGGCGGCGGCCTTGTCCATCGCCGTGGCGCTGCCGAGGACGCCTGCACCAACGTAGGGCAGATCGATCAGGTCGAGGGCGCCCTGGACGGTGCCGTCCTCACCCCAGGGGCCGTGGAGCAGCGGGAACACCACATCGACGCGGCGGCGTTCAACCAGCGCGCCGCCTTGGATCAGGCGCAGTTCGCCCCCACCGGCGCCATCGGGCAGGAGCACCTCGATGCCGGTGTCCTCGACCTGCGGGAACGTGCCATCCGGGGCGATTGCCCAGTCCGCCGGGTCGTCGCTGACCAGGCGCCACTCACCGGCGCGCGTTATGCCCACCGCCACCGTGTCGTAGCGGTCGCGGTCGATGGCGCCCAACACCTTGCTTGCGGTTACGCACGAAATCGGATGCTCGCCTGAGCGTCCCCCGAACACGAGGGCCACACTCGGACGTTGGGGGCTGGGCTGGGCCTGGTTCATCGGCCCAGAGCCTACCGGCGCGCGGGTGGCGGCCGTACCGCTCCTGGATGGGGCCGCCGCTGCACCGGTTCAGGGCGACCCGCGGCGTCCATTGGTTGCCTTGCGCGTACAAGGGATGCCACAATGCCACAGAACCGGTTAAGCTGCACGGTGGCAGCTTTCGCTGGAAGAAAGCGCGTGAGACACACCCGGTTCGTCTGCTGTGGGACACCGGCTCGCGCTTGCCCCCCACCGCAGCCGAACAACGGCAAGGAAGGAACGGCCATGCTGGGCCATGAGCTTGAGCGGGAGCTGACGGGACGCATCATCCCATTTTGGCGGTCGCTGCGCGACGACGTGCACGGCGGCTTCTTCGGGGAGGTCGACTTCGACCTGAGAATCGACCGAGACGCAGACAAGTCCTCGCTCATGATGTGCCGCATCCTTTGGTTCTTTGCCACAGCGGCGCGTCAACTGCGCGACCCGGTGCTGCTGGCCGACGCCCGCCAGGCCTACGACTTTCTTGTGGACCACTGCTTCGACCAGGACAACGGCGGGCTCTTTTGGTCGGTCTCCCGCGCTGGCGTGCCACACGACACCCTCAAACACACATACGCCCAAGCGTTCGGCATCTACGCGCTGTCCGCCTACTTCCGCGCCAGCGGCGATACCCGCGCGCTGGGGCTCGCCCTTAACCTGCGCGATCTGATCGAAGGCAGCTGCCGCGACGGACGGGCCTATCGCGAGGCCCACGACGCCTCGTTCCGGCAAGTCCCCAACGACAAACTGTCCGAAAACGGGGTTCTGGCCGAACGCACCATGAACACCCTCCTCCACATGCTCGAAGGCTATGCGGGGCTCTATGAGGCGGCGCCGGACCCAGTTACCGCGAGTGCGATCCGCGACCTGCTCAACACGTTCCTGACCGCCATCTACAACCCCGAACGCCACCGGCTCGAAGTCTTCTTCGACGCGGATCTCAACTCCCTCATCGACCTGCATTCGTTCGGCCACGACATTGAGGCGTCGTGGCTGGTCGAATGGGCGGCGGGGCTATTGCGAGATCCGGGACTCGATTCCGCCATCGGCGAGATGTGTACCGACCTCGCGCAAGAGGTCTATCGCAGCGGCTATCGTGGCGGCGCGGTCCTCAACGAGGCGCTCGGCGATGCCGTGGACACTTCGCGCGTGTGGTGGGTGCAAGTGGAGGCACTTCAGGGTTTCGCCCGCGCTGGGGAGCGGGCGATTGGCAGTTCTTGGGCACCGGTGTTCGCTCAAGCGGTCGATGACGTGTGGCACTTCATCCGCTCCAACCTGATAGATCCGCGCCCAGGATCCGAGTGGTACTGGCGGGTAGACGAGAGGGGTCGGCCGTTCCGGGGCGACCCAATGGCCGCCACCTGGAAGTGCCCGTACCACAACGGCCGAGCTTGTTTGCGGTTGATCGAGCACACCGGAGCCCTGTTCGCGGCCCCGGTCGGCGCCTAGGAGGAAGCCCATGCTGCACCCCGAGTACGCCCCGGCGGCCGAACGCCAGGCCGGTCTGTTGGCGCGCCCGAACACCCCGGTCGAAGGCGGGATCCTGACGCGCTGGCGCCACCCGGTGCTGACTCGCGACCACGTTCCGCTGACCTGGACGCATGACCTAGACGCCGAAACCAACCCCTATTTCCTGCCCCGGCTGGCCGTCAACTCCGTCTTCAACTCCGGTGCGTTGGCGTGGAATGGGCGCTACTACCTCGTGGCCAGGATTGAGGGCGCGGACCGCAAGTCCTTCTTTGGCATCGCCTCTTCCGATTCACCCACCGAAGGCTTCGTTTTCGCGGACTACCCGCTGGTGCTGCCAGACACCACCCCAGGCGAAGTCGATGTCTACGATATGCGGCTCACCGCGCACGAGGACGGCTGGATTTACGGCGTCTTCTGTTCGGAGGAACCGGACCCCAGCGGCCAGGATCTTTCTGCGGCGGTGGCGCGGGCCGGCATCGTACGCACCAAGGACCTGGAGACGTGGGAGCGGCTGGACAACCTTGTGACAGTAGGTTCGCCGCAACAGCGCAACGTCGTTTTGCTGCCCGAGTTCGTGGATGGGCGCTACGCGTTCCTCACTCGACCGATGGATTCCTTCATCGAAACCGGCTCGGGCGGCGGGATCGGGTTCGGGCTGGCGGACGACATCGCCCACGCCGTCATCGAGAGCGAGCGGCTGACTTCAGTGCGCCGCTTCCACACGATCACCGAAGGTAAGAACGGCGACGGGATCGTACCCATAAAGACGGCGCTCGGCTGGGTCCACATTGCCCACGGCGTGCGCACCACCGCGGACGGTTTGCGCTACGTGCTGTACGCGTTCGCCACCGGGCTGGACGAACCGGGCCGCCTCATCGCGGAACCCGGCGGCTACCTGCTTGCCCCTCTGGGCGCCGAACGCGTGGGCGATGTCGGCAACGTCCTGTTCGCCAACGGTGCCCTCGTCGATTCGGGCGGCACCGTTTACGTCTACTACGCCTCGTCCGACACTCGCCTGCACGTGGCCTCGATACAACTGGACCGGCTGCTCGACTACGTTTTCCACACCCCGCCCGATGCCGGCCGCAGCCCCGACTGTGTTGCCCAGCGCTGCGGGTTGATCGATCGCAACCGCGCCCTGTTGGGGAGCCGGGACTCCGCCAAAGCACGCCTCGCCCAGAACGGTTAACCGGTTCATTCGCGGCCCTGAACCGATTCGCGAAGGAACCGGCCGTGCGCCCGCGTCAGGTGTTCTTGTC
>JAIRXV010000346.1 GCA_031268115.1 Bifidobacteriaceae bacterium | reverse complement strand
CTAGGAGGCCGATGGACCGATGTCCGACTCCCGGAGGCCGAAAGGTTGAGGAGGGCGAAGCCCGGCTAGCTGAAACGTCCGCGTTTCAACCATGGAGGAGCCCTAAGCGAAGCGGTCCGGCAGGGTCGCTTCGAAGGCGGCGCGCGCCTCGGTCAAGGGGATCGCGAATAGGGTCCTGATCGTCAACGCATCGCCACCCGTCTCCCCCAATTTCGCCAGCGCGATTCCCTGAGCTAGGGCCAACCCCGCCAAGCGTTCTTCGGCCTTGCCCGGCGCGACCCCCACCAACGCGCGAGCCTGAGTCTCGGAGAAAAGCAGCTCGAACTCGGTGAGCCCGTCACGCGCCAAGAGCCCAGTAAGGTCGATGTCCGCGCCCACACCGAAACGCAGACATGCCTCCACTAGGCCCTGAGCCAAACCGCCCTCGGACAGATCGTGCGCCGCAGCGAACAACCCCTCACGCGCGCCGTCCACCAACAGCTGCGCCAACGCCCGCTCCGCCTCCATGTCCACGGCCGGCGGTAGGCCGCCAAGGTGGCTGTGAACCACCTCCGCCCACGCGGAACCTCCGAACTCCGATCTGGTCGCCCCCAGGAGGTACACCGCCAACCCCGCGTCCGCCCAGCCCGAACGCACCGCCCGCGCTACGTCATCGTGCACGCCGAGAACCCCAACCACGGGGGTGGGGTTGATCGCGGAATCTATCAGGCCAGGCTCGCCGGTCTCATTGTAAAGAGAAACATTGCCACCGGTCACGGGCACACCAAGGGTCTGGCAAGCATCCGCCAAGCCGGTCATCGCCTGGACAAGCTGCCACATCGAGCCCGGACTCAGCGGAGATCCGAAGTTCAAGCAGTCCGTCACGGCCAGCGGCACGGCGCCCGAGCACGCGACGTTGCGGTAGGACTCGGCCAACGCAAGCTGGCCACCGGCGTACGGATCGAGTTTGGTGTAACGGCCCGACCCATCCGTGGCGATAGCAACGCCCAGACCGGACGCCTCATCGACACGGATCACGCCGGCATCGTCGGGCATCGCCGCAGCCGTGTTTCCCTGGACAAAGCGGTCATATTGGTCCGTGACCCACGCCTTGGAACACTGGTTGGGGGAGGCCGCCAGCGCCAGCACCGCAGCCCGCAGCTCCGCTGGGCTGCCGGGACGCTCCAAGCGGTCAGGGGTGTCCGCCTGGAGGGAATCCTGCCAGGTGGGGCGCGCATACGGGCGGTCGTAGACCGGGCCCTCCTTCGCGACCGTGCGCGGGTCCACATCCACCACGCGCTGGCCGCGCCAATCCACCAGCAGCCTGTCCCCCGCGATCACCTCTCCCAGCACCGAATACTCGACATCCCAGCGCTGCGCGATCTGCTCAAACCGGCCGAGCCGGTCCGGGCGGACCACCGCCATCATCCGTTCCTGCGATTCGGACATGAGGATCTCCTCCGGCGTGAGCGTCGGGTCGCGCAACAGCACCTTGTCGAGATCCACGTACATGCCGCCATCGCCGGACGCCGCCAGCTCGCTCGTGGCACACGACAGACCGGCGGCACCGAAATCGCTGATGCCCTCAACGACACCCGCCGCGAACAACTCCAGGCAGCATTCGATGAGAACCTTCTCGGTGAACGGATCCCCCACTTGAACACTTGGCCGTTTGGAGGGCCCCCCATCCTCGAACGTCTCGCTGGCCAGCACACTTGCGCCGCCGATGCCGTCCCCCCCGGTGCGCGCTCCGAACATCACCAACCGGTTCCCAAGGCCGCTCGCGTTGGCAAGATGCAGATCCTCGTGGCGCATCACCCCGATACATCCGGCGTTTACCAGCGGGTTCCCCTGGTAGGACGGGTCGAAAACCGTCTCCCCGCCCACATTGGGCAGACCTAGACAATTGCCATAGCCGCCGATGCCGGCCACCACTCCCCCACCCACGCGGGCCGTGTCGGGGTGGTCGATCGCGCCGAAACGGAGCTGATCCATGACGGCAACGGGACGGGCACCCATAGCGATGATGTCGCGCACTATTCCGCCCACACCGGTCGCGGCGCCCTGATAGGGCTCCACAAAGCTCGGGTGGTTGTGCGATTCGATCTTGAATGTCACCGCCCAGCCTTGACCGATGTCCACCACGCCCGCGTTCTCGCCCATCCCAACCATCAGATGCTCGCGCATCTGCGGGGTGGTCTTGGCGCCAAACTGTTCCGTCAAGTGCTTCTTCGACGACTTATACGAACAGTGTTCGGACCACATGACCGAATACATGGCCAGTTCGGAGCTGGTTGGCCGGCGCCCGAGGATCTCCCGGATGCGGGCGTACTCATCTTCCTTGAGGCCCAATTCGCGCCAAGGCTGAGGGACATTGGGGCTGGCGGCGGCCCGTTCCACGGTGTCAATCCGGGTCGAGACGGCCGGGGGGCGGCCCGGGGGGGCGGGCGGAGGGACGGCCGGGGAAGTGGGCGGAGGGACTGACGGGAAGGCGCTCGGAGGGGCAGACGGCGATTGAGGCACAGTGGTCATGGGTTCCCTTGCGTAACGGCCCGGACACGAACGCCCCCAAGATTACCGGGCGGTAGTCGGGGCACGTGCCTCCAAGTACCTGGCGTAGCTGAGCGAACGTGGAGCCTGCGCGTAATCGCCATAGTTGGCGATCAGGTGGTAGCCCAACGATTCATAAAGACCCACGGCCTCCGGTTGGGCCGTTCCAGACTCCAGCACCAACGCCGCCAGACCTCGGCGCGCGGCCCGCGACTCCACCTCGCCCATCAACATCCGCGAGACTCCACGGCGACGAGCGGCCGGGGTCACATAGAGGCGTTTGATCTCACCCAACACGGCCTGGTCTGGTACTTCGGGCGCTGACACGCCCCCCGCCAGCGTTGCCGTCGAACCAGTCAGCGGACGCGGGTCAGCCGGATGTTCCGGCGGTGCGGCGAGCGCAACGCAACCCACCGGGTCGTCGCCGTCCAACGCAAGCAGCACCTCAACCAGTCGATTCACCGGAAGACACATCGGCTCACCGCCGCCATATCGCTCCACCAGCTCCGCCTGTTGGGCAGCGGCCAGCGCCACGAAGCGGGGGTCTGCGGCGGCGGCACTGACGACGCGGACGGGCGGCGAACACGGGAAATGCCCCTGAACGGCATCGTCCGTCATGTCACCCCGCCGAGCCTTGCGATCACGGACGCGAAGAAGCCCAGACCGTCCCGCCCAGTCCGCGGACCGCCGGGACCGTCCGGGCCGAAGCCGAGTTCGACCGCGTGTTCGGGATGCGGCATGAGACCCACCACATTGCCGGCCTCGTTGGCGATCCCGGCAATATCGCGGCGCGATCCGTTCGGGTTCCAGCCCGCGTACCGGAACACGATCCGGCCGGTCGCTCCCAACTCGTCGAGGGTGCGATCATCGGCCACGAACTGTCCGTCCTGGTTCTTGATGGGGATGACTATCCGCTGATCGGAAGCGAAATCGCAGGTCCACGCCGTGGCGGTGGATGCCACGATCAGTTCGGTTTCGCGGCACACAAAAGTCCTGTGATTGTTCTTGATCATCGAGCCAGGCAGCAGGTGGGATTCAGTCAACACTTGAAAGCCGTTGCAAATACCCAACACGGGCATCCCCCCATGGGCCGCAGCGATGACGGACTCCATAACGGGTGCGAAACGCGCGATCGCCCCGGCCCGCAAATAGTCGCCATAGGAGAAACCGCCGGGCAAGATCACGGCATCGACACCGGACAAGTTCGCGTCCCCGTGCCAGAGCGGCACGCCCTCAGCGCCAGCCAGGCGACACGCGCGCAACGCATCGCCATCGTCCAACGTGCCAGGAAATGTCACCACGCCGATGCGGATCATTGGCCGGCAGCCTCGACGCGGATATCGACCACGTATTCGATCACAGGGTTGGAAAGCACCGAGGCGGCGGCTTCCCGGATTGCCTCCATGTCCGCCGGGGTCGGCTCGCCCGCGAGGGTCAGCTCGAAGCGTTTGCCCTGCCGGGCGTCCGCGATGCCGGCGTAGCCCAATCGGCTCAGCGCGGCTTTCACCGCCTTGCCCTGAGGGTCGAGGATCTCGGGTTTGAGCATGACATCTACGATCACCCGTGTCATGGGGCGGCTCCTTACAGCAGGTTGGTCACGGCCGCCACTCAGGGTACCGGCCGGCCTGGCCGGTGGGTTCAGGGCAGCGGTTCGCCGGTCAGGCGCCGGTAGGCCTCAAGGTAGCGTTCGCGGGTGCGCTGGACGATGGCGTCCGGCAGCTCAGGCGGCGCCGTCCCCTCGCGCGGATCCCAACCGGAGTCGTGGCGCAGCCAGTCCCGAACGAACTGCTTGTCGAAGCTCGGTTGCGGCCCGCCGGGCGCCCAGGTGGCGGCGTCCCAAAAGCGAGACGAGTCGGGGGTCAGAACCTCGTCGCCGAGGACCGTGGCGCCAGTGGCTGGGTCGGTTCCGAACTCGAACTTTGTGTCCGCGAGAACGATCCCCCGGTCCCGGGCGATCCCTTCGGCCCTCCCGTACAGGGCCAGCGTCAGTTCGCGGAGGTGAGCGGCGGCATCGTCCCCTACATCCGCGGCGACCGCCTCGAAGGAGACGTTCTCGTCGTGATCCCCGAGGGCGGCCTTGGTGGCGGGGGTGAAGATCGGGCTACCCAAACGGGATCCATCTTGCAAACCCGGCGGCAACGCAATGCCGCAAACCGCCCCACCTTTCCGGTATTCCAGTAGGCCCGACCCTGTTAAGTAGCCTCGGGCCACACATTCCACAGGGAACATCTCAAGGCGACGGCAAATCATTCCCCGGCCAGCTACGGCATCGGGCACGTCCATGCTGACCAGATGGTTGGGGACGATGCCGGCCAACTGGTCGAACCACCAAGCCGTCAACTGGGTCAGGACCCGGCCCTTGTCGGGAATGGGCGTGGCGAGCACGTAGTCGAATGCGCTAATGCGGTCCGAAGCGACTATCAACAGGACATCGCCCAGCGGATGGGCGGCTGCTGGCGCGTAGATGTCGCGGACCTTACCGGCAGACGCGTGGGTCCAGCCGGGCAATCCGGCAGCCGGTGCGGGTGGGGTGGGATTCACGCGCCCATTGTAGGGCGGCACCGAATGGCCCTGGTCTACCGCCGCGACCGTGCGGGAACGGGGCACGCCAACTCGGACCGAAACCAGGTGGGTGGGCCGGAGCGGGGAAGTCCGGGGATGTAGGCCTACTGGAAGCTCCGGGGATGGCCGGTGCGGCCGCCAAGGCGGGTAGCCGGGCACGGCCGCGGGTGGACTGGGCGTCCGGGGCGGGGTGTCGGTAAGGTAATCCGGATCCCAATCT
>JAIRXV010000245.1 GCA_031268115.1 Bifidobacteriaceae bacterium | reverse complement strand
TGGCCCGGGATGAAGATCGGCCAAATGTGCTTCTTCCGGCTCTCGACCCCCGCCGCCAACCCGTACGGCTCCGGAGCTGCGGGCTCGCGCTACCAGGGGCAGCGCGGCCCTACCCCGTCGCGCTCATGGCAGGGGTTCTACCGCGCCAACATCGATTAGCCATGACCGGAAACACGGCCTCGCCGGCCGGCTCCCGCCGGAGCCGCCACATCCTCGCCACCCCAACGGATACCACCCCACGAGAGGTTGCCATCCTGGCCGACACCCGGTGGCGGTCCTCTTACCGGGACGATGCCGGCCACCTAGTCTTGAGCAAGTACTCCCACGTCGACGGGCCCGCCGCGGATCGGGCCGACTCGGCCCAGAGCGTCAGTTTTCCTCCAAATCTGACGCAGGTCTTCGTGGCGACCACGTTGAGGGAGCGAGGAGACCCGCCCTTCCCCGGCTCGCCGGATCCAACGGGTGTCGGTCGCGCATTCCCCTACGGAATGCCCATCCGCGAAGAGGCCCGCGTGGTCGACTGGTTGGTGGCAGCGGCCCGGCGGCTGGGTGGGGCGGTTCATCTGGACAATTCGGGTGTCGTGTTGGTTCCGCGGGCCGATGCCGCCGTCGACCTGACCGTCTATTCCAATCTTTGGCTTGTACCCGGAGCGGCGTTATCGCTGGTCAAGATGATCGATCCGACGTTCCGCCCGGCGATGGAGTTCCAACGGTGGGCGGGACCCGGCGGTGGTCCGCTTGCGGCCGCCTCGCAGGGAGCGGCGATTGATCTGCCGAGTGAGCTTCGCGCCGACCTGCACCGCCGAGCAGACGCCTACGATGCCCGGGCGCTCAGCCAAGAACCTGTGGTGGACCGTTACGCCCTTCGGGCCGATTTGGGGCCGGCCGGCACCGTGTGGTTGGAAGTCGAAGGGGTGGAGGTGCCGGAAGCATTGCGGCGCTTGCCGTGGACCGAATCGGGCGTGGTGAGTTACGGATTGCACTGGGATCCAGCAGATCCAGCCAACCTGCTGGCCGAGTTCCCGAGCCCGGCCCAGCGGGCCGAGCGAGTAGCGGCTGCGGCCCTGCTGGCCCGCTTGGCGTTGGCGATTCATTCGGCAACCGGCCTTGAAATCCTCGACGCGGACGCTTTCCCAGTAGACGCGGCCGATCTCTAGGGCACTGGGTCGGCCTCCTAGGCGGACTGCCGGACCATGCCCGAATCCGACCTCTGCCGCGAGCCTCACCGCAGGTCAGAATGTTGCGATTGGCGGCCAAGCGGCCTCGTCCGACAGCTTCCCAGACGTCCTCGACGGCGAAACGCCGACCTTGGGGTCGGGTTCCCAATCCGGGCAGCGTGGCCTTGAGGATCTGCGCACGCGGCGGAAGTCTCGGCCACCACCATGGGGTTTTGCCCCGTCTGTCCGAAACGTGGGCCTTGGCGAGGTCGGGCGGTGCCGCAGCAGTGGATGGTGCGACCCTGATCTGGACGGGTTGGCGCGTTTCGGGGCGCACCACTCGTCACGACGGCGGGTGGGAACCGCGGGTTATGCTCCGGTTCCTCCCGCCGTCTTCGTTCGATATCGGGGAGGGCCGTATGGCGGCGCCGGCGTCTGGGCGCTCGCGCCGTGCGGAGGCGGGACGTGGGTGGCGGACCATCGGCAAGTTTGGCGTGACCCGAACGGTTGTCTCCCTGTTTTGGCTGTTCTTGGCTGTGATCGCGGGAGTCGTTTGGGACTTGGCGGGTGGCCGCGGGGTACCCACGGTGGTGGGCACTGCGATGGTGGGGGCCTTCGTGTTGCTGGCCGCTCGCGCGACGCGGCTGGGTTATCGTGCGGCCCCGCAGGGGCTGGTTGTAGCGGGAATCGTGTCCACGACAGTCATTCCGTGGGCAGATATCCGCCGGGTTGGCGCCCTACCGGGCCGTCTTGCCTCTCATGGCGATGTTCAGGCCGCGGACTTAGTTTGGGTGGCGCACGTCCACTACGGCCCGGTGGCACGCGCCCACCTTTTCACGGCTCGCGGCCGCGTCGCTGCCGGCCGTTTGGCGGACAGCCTTCTAGCCGAGATCAGAGCACGGCGCTGACGGCGGCAGCGGCCTGAACGGCGCCTGTCGCAGAAGCCCGGTATGGTTCGCTGGCGCCGCCCGGGTCCACCGGCGGCACGCGTCAGGCTGTCAATCCGCCAGCCATTTTCATCTCGGAAAGTCAGCTCAAACGCCAGCGTTTCCAACACCAAGGACACCTAAGGGGCCGGGGCGATTAGGCGGCCGACGACTGCGTCAACTGGATCGGCGCAGACCGCGCTGACCAGTCGAAACGCAGCAGCTAGCATTGCTGGGTCAGCACTGACCCAGGCCCTCCTCAACGGTGCGGCGCTCGCGCTTTGCCACCGTGCGTAGCGCTTGGCGGGTAGCAAGGGTTTGGGCGATCGCCGTGGCCGCGCCAAGCAGGCCCGCGAACACAACAACGCTGGACGTGGTGAGCGTCAGGTCGTCGTTGTCCTGGGGCGGGGTTTGTCCGGTGGCCAGGCGCCAGGCGAGCGCCACGGCGTGCGATGCCACAAATCCGGCGACGATGGCCGCCGCGCTGCGGTAGATCTTCAGTTGCAGGTCCATGTCGCGCCCCTCTGGTTGTGTGCTCCTCAACGCTTCGACCCTAGCAACTCTCATTCTTGGGGCGCTGGAGGGCGGGCGATTTCCACTATGCTTCCCAGCGAACGACAGGGGAGCTGGGCATGCGTCCGGCTGAGAGTGCGCGGCATGCGCAGACCCTCGAACCTGATCCGGGCAACACCGGCGAAGGAAGTCGGGCTTGACTCTTTCCGGCCGCGCGGCCGGACCCCTTCCGCGATACCGATCACGGGAGGTAAAACCATGGCAGTTCTGCTTTTCCCCCGCACTGGCCGGGCACTGCGTCTGGCCGCCGCGGGGTTTGTTGCCGCCTTCGTTTTAGTGGGCTGTGCCGCTGGCGTGGACGATGACGGCCCCAACGCTTCTGACGCGTCCTCGCCACCGAGCGTGTCAACCGGGGTAGTTCGCCTGGTGACGCACGATTCGTTTGCTGTCTCGGACGGGATATTTGAGCAGTTCACAGCCCAAACGGGCTACACGGTGGAGGTGATACCGGCGGGCGATGCGGGTCAAATGGTCAACCAGTTGATCCTGACCAAAGACAACCCGATTGGGGACGCTGTGTTTGGGATAGATAACACGTTCGCGTCCCGCGCGCTCGCGGAGGGAATCCTTGAGTCGCTGAGCGAGAGCGTGTTGGCTCCGGGTGCCGAGCCGTTCGCTGTGGAAGGCGGCGGCGATCTGGCGCCCGTGGACTACTCCGACGTGTGCGTCAACATCGACCACGAGTGGTTTGCCGAGCGGGACTTGGTGGAGCCGGTCACGCTGCAAGATTTGGCCCGGCCCGAATACAAGGATCTGCTCGTGGTCGAGAACCCGGCTACGTCATCGCCGGGGCTGTCTTTCCTGCTCGCCACGATTGGGGCCTTCGGCGAGGACGGATGGCGCGACTATTGGGCGGACCTAGTCGCTGGCGGGGTGCGAGCCGTGGACGGCTGGTCCGATGCCTACTATGTGGACTTTTCGGGGCCGTCCTCTGAGGGTGACCGCCCGCTGGTTGTCTCGTACGCATCGTCTCCCCCGGCCGAGGTTCCGCAGGGCGCAGTCGAGGCGCCGACCGCCGCGCTTCTCGACACTTGCTTCCGTCAGGTCGAATACGCGGGTGTGCTTGCTGGGTCAGCGAATCAGCCGGCGGCAACAGCGTTGGTGGAGTTCCTGGGTACAGTCCCGTTCCAAGAGGACATGCCTGGTTCGATGTGGGTCTACCCCGTCAACCCCGACGCTGCGATCCCCGAGGATTGGGAGGCCTATGCTCCGCTGGCCGCACACCCGTGGCAAGTGAGCGCCGAGGCGATTGCCGCTAACCGTGAGCGTTGGATCGAGGAGTGGGCGGCCACGGTGGTGGGGTGAAGCATGGCGAGCGATGGGGGCTTGTTCAACGGCGGTGGCCTCGGCCTTCGTTTGTGGGGAGCACCGCGCGCGGATACCCGCCCAGGCGGGTTGGCGCCCAGAACGCGGCCTCGGCCTTTGTATGTGGGGAGCGCCGCGTGATGGGGGCGTCCGTCCCGCGTTGGCCGCGCGTGGTGCGACCCATCGGGTTGGCGCTCGCGGTTGCCTTGCCGCTGGTGTTCTTCGGTGTCCTGTTTGCCTGGCCGGTGGCCGCGATGATCGCCTGCGGCTTCACCGACGCCGGGGCACTCGACCTGACCGGGTTCCGGGAAGTCTTCGCGCGCCCCCGGACCTGGAGGATCGTCGTCCAAACGTTGGTGCAGGCCGGCGCGGCGACCGCCATCGTGATCGGCGCTGGGTTGCCCGCGGCACACGTCCTTTACCGCCGGCGGTTCCCCGGACGGGCCGCCCTGCGCGCGGGCTTCGCCATTCCGTTTGTCCTGCCCACCGTTGTGGTGGGAGTGGCGTTTCGCTCGCTGATCGGAGCATCCGGCCCATTGGGTGGTCTCGGGATCGACGGGACGATGACGGCCGTCATCGTCGCGCTCGTATTCTTCAACTTCGGTCTGTTCGTCCGCTCAGTGGGGACCTTCTGGGCGGGGATGGACCCGCGACCGGGTGAAGCGGCGGCCGCGCTCGGCGCTTCGCCGGCGCGAGTCTGGTGGACGGTGACCGTTCCGGCCCTCACCCCAGCCATTGCCGCGTCCGCTTCGCTGGTGTTTCTGTTTTGCGCCACGGCGTTCGGAACGGTGCTGATCCTCGGCGGTATCCGAGCAGGCACTATCGAGACGGAGATTTGGCTCCAGACCACCCAGATGCTCAACCTGCGCGCCGCCTCGGTACTGTCGATTGTTCAATTGGCCGTAGTGGGCGGTGTCCTCGCAGTTAGTGCGGTCGCTAGGCGGCGCAGGGAACGGTCCGCTCGCTTGGCCATTCCTCCCAGGGGCCAGCTGCCACGGTTGACGAGGGCCGACATCGTCCCTGGGATCGTGACCGCCATCGCAGCGGTGGCCATCGCAGCGCCGTTGGGGACGCTCGTGGCGCGTTCGCTGCGCACGGCGACCGGGTGGGGCCTAAGCAACTACGCGAGGTTGCGTGAGGAAGGGGGGACTTCCGGACTGCCCACGTCGATGCTAGAGGCGGCGGGTCGCTCGGCTGTGATCGCAGCGCAGGCCACCCTGATTTCGCTGGTCATTGGGTTGCTGATCGCGGTGGGCCTGTCGCGGCCGACCCGTCGCCCGGCCGTGCGGCGGGCCGTCGGCGCGTTGGACGCGGCGACCATGCTGCCGCTCGGGGTTTCCGCGGTGACCGTAGGGTTCGGGTTCCTGATCGCACTGGACCGCCCCCCCGTGGACTTGCGGGGGTCCGCGTTGATGGTGCCGTTGGCGCAAGCGGTTGTCGCGACGCCACTGGTGGTTCGTTCCGTTCTGCCGTCGCTGCGCGGTATCGATCCTGGTCAGCGCGAGGCGGCGGCGTTGCTTGGGGCAAGCCCGGGGCAGGTGTTCGCCACAGTGGATCTGCCGGTTGCGGGCCGAGCGCTTGGTGTCGCGGCGGGTC
>JAIRXV010000229.1 GCA_031268115.1 Bifidobacteriaceae bacterium | reverse complement strand
CTCCCAGATGCAGACGGCGGCTGAGGATGCCGGCGCTTCGGCCGACGACATCGGTTTCCTGCCTGTGCCTTCGGCTGAGGCTGGCACGCCTTACGCCGCGATCATCGGTGACCGCTACTACGCGATCAACGCCTCCTCGTCCAACAAGGAAGCCGCGAGGGCCTGGGTCGATTGGATGATCAACTCCTCTCCCTACGCGGCCGACGAGGGCTTCATCTCCGCCGCCAAGGATCAGCCTCTGCCGTCGAACCTGGCCGCACTGGATGAACTGGGCACCGTCCTGATTGAGCCGACGCCCGCCCCCACCGGCGAAGAGTCGCTGTTCGACGACATCGATCAGGCCGCGGAAATCGGCTTCTCCTCAGCCGACTACCGCCAGGCGTTGGTGGATCAGGCCCGCGCGGGCACTGCCAAGGCCGATGCCTTTGCCGAGCTGAACACGAAATGGGCGGCTGGTCGCGCCGAGGTCGGCTGACAAGACGCCTTACCGATAGATAGCGATCCTGCCCCTTCCCGAAAGTGAGTTGGTGGGTGGTTCGTCCGATGGCGGACGGGCCACCCACCAGCGCGACACTGGACAACGATGAGCACACCTAACACTCACGCGACCCCGCCCCGCGCCGCCGCTCCCCCTGCCCCTCCGCGATCCGTCGGCCAGGGCCGGTCCGTCCGGCCCAGGCCCTGGACCAAGCGCAGAGTCTTCAACACTGTTACCCCATGGCTGTTCCTTTTGCTGCCGCTGGGCCTGCTGGCCCTTTTGACTTACCTACCGGCGGCCAATCTTGTCTATTACTCGTTCACCGATTGGGACGGGATCGATAAGACCAAGGAGATCATCGGCCCAGGCAACTACGCGCGAATGTTCACAGACCCGGAAATGTACCGGGTTCTGTTGGTCTCGCTGTACTACCTGGTAGGCGCTTTGGTGCAGATGGCGATAGCGTTGTACTTCGCAACAATCCTGTCCTTCAAGATGCGGCTGCAGAACTTCTTCAAGGGCATGATTTTCTTCCCATACTTGCTCAACGGCGTGGCCGTGGGCTATGTCTTCTTGTACCTCTTTCGCGAAGGCGGAACCCTGGACGTTACTCTAGCGTTCTTGGGTTTGGAAGACTTGACTCAGCAATGGCTGGGCGATCCTAAGCTGGTGAACGTTTCGCTCGCGGCCACCTCAGTATGGCGCTACACCGGGATGAACTTCGTTCTCTTCTTGGGTGCCATTCAGTCTATTCCCTCCGAGTTGTATGAGGCCGCGGAATTGGATGGCGCCAACCGCTGGCATCAGTTCTGGCACATCATCCTCCCCGGAATCCGTCGGGTTTTCGCACTGTCTTGTATCTTGGCCATCTCAGGGGCCTTGGCGGTGTTTGAAATACCCTTCGTGATGACGGGCGGGGGCAACGGCTCGAAGAGCTTCGTGATCCAAACCGTATCGATGGCCTTCATGCACCGCAAAGTCGGCTTGGCGGCAGCCATGGCGCTGGTGCTGCTCGTGATTGTGCTCCTGGTGACGTGGATACAGCGCAAGGTGTTGCCCGATGAGAGGGTGGATCTGGCATGATCAAGCGACTTTCGGCCACCACCGCCAAGTACGTCTCGTTGATTCTGGCGGCCATCGTGTGTGTCGGCCCCTTGGTTGTGGTGTTGTTCGCCAGCCTGAAGAGCAAGCAGGAGTACGCCCGTTCCGGCCCCCTGGATCCCCCCCAGGACTGGTTGAACTTCGAGAATTTCATCACCGCATTCACGCGCGGTGCGATGCTCAGAGGCTTCGCCAACACGGCCGTCATCTTGGCGCTCTCGCTGACCGGCGCTATTTTTGTAGGTACGTTGGCGGCCTACGCTTTGGATCGCTTTGCCTTTCGCGGCCGGGGTATTGTCTATGGGTTGTTCTTGACCGCGAGCTTGATCCCATCGGTGCTGATGCAAGTCGCCACCTTCCAGATTATTCACTCGCTTGGATTGTTCAACACGCGCGGCGCGGCGATCCTGCTATTTATGGGCACGGACGTTGTGGCGATCTACATATTTCTACAATTCATGGCATCGATACCGGTATCCCTCGATGAGGCGGCAATGATCGACGGCGCCAACCGCTGGACTGTGTATTGGCGCATCATCCTTCCCCTCTTGAAACCGGCCATCGCGACAGCGGTCATCATCAAGGGGATCGCTATTTACAACGAGTTCTATATACCTTTCCTATACATGCCCTCCAAAGACCTGGGTGTCATCTCGACGTCGCTCTACCGGTTCAAGGGCCCCTACGGTGCCCAATGGGAAGTGATATCGGCGGGTACCATCCTGGTGATTTTGCCAACAGTAATCCTGTTCCTGTTCCTGCAGCGTTACATCTACCGAGGGCTGGTGGCTGGCGCCGTCAAGTGACGCCACCCCCGGCCCGCAAGCCCGTTCCGCGCCCGTGGGGCGAGTGGGCGCCATCGAAGGCGTCCAACAAGGAGAGTCAAAGGAGCCACAAGACACCATGATCCACAGCATTCGCCGAACCAGCGTCGTTTCGAGCGTCTCGGCTGCTCTCGCGCTGAGCGGGATGGTTGCATTCGCGGGTCCGGTTCACGCCGACTGCACAGAGGGCTTGACCCTGGCCGGGCCGAGCCTTGTGCTCGTCGGGGAGCAGGTGAGTTATAGCGCCACCCTGTGTCAGAGCGGCGTCGCCCAGGACGTAACGGCCGAGACAGTGTTCGCCTCTTCGCGGCCGAGCGACAGGGTGTCGGGAAGTCGCCTTAGCTTTGAGGTGCGGGGTCTGCGCATTGTCACCGGCACGCGGGGCGGCGCGGCATCCGCCCCGCTGCGGGTCATCGCGGTGCTGGACGCCCCCCAGTTTGTGACGCAGCCCGCGCTTAGTACGTATTCGCCTAAGGTCGGGGCTCCGCTTTCGGTGACGCCGGGTCAGTGGGAACCGGGTGGGTCGCGAAGCCTAGTCGCGTATCGGTGGTTGGCCGATGGCGCCCCGATCCCAGGCGCAACCGCCGCCACCTTCACGCCGTCCCCGGCCCAACTCGGCAAGCGGCTCGCGGTGACGGTTACCGTCAGCCACCCCGAGACCTTTAGCCCGGGCGCGTTGACCACCGGGTTGTCAGACGGCGTCGGGCCGGGGGACGGGCCGACGTTTGGCGTCGAGGTCGTGGGCACCGGCCAAGTGGACACGGCTTGGCAGGCCGTGGCCGCCATCCCCGAAGGTTGGGGTTCGCCTACCTATCAGTGGCGCCGCCACGGCGTTGACATTCCGGGTGCGGTAAGCGCCGGCTATACGGCCACAGCGGCCGATGTCGGTGCCCCGATCACCGTGCGGGTGAGCGCCGCGCGGGCGGCCTACGTAGAGGCGATTGGCGTATCCGGCGAGGTGACCGCCATCGTCGGGGCGGCTTCGGTTCAGCCCGTGGCCATTTCTGGGACTCCCGCGGTAGGCCAGACCTTGACCGCCACGGGGGCACCCGCGGCGCCGTGGACCGTTTCGTACCAATGGTTGCGGGCGGGCAAACCGATTGCCGGTGCCACGGGCGCGGCGTACAAACTCGCGGTGGCCGATGCCGGTCAGACAGTCTCAGTCGAGGCGCGTGTTGGCGCGGAGGGCCACGAGACGGCGACTTGGAGCCCTGAGGTGAAGGTCGCGAAGGTCGCTTCGACGGTCACGGTCAAGCCTTCAGCGAAGCGGGTGTCCGCAAACGCCAAGGTCAGGCTCACAATCACCGTGAAGGCGAAGGGTGTGTCCAAGCCTGCCGGCAAGATTCGAGTGAAGATCGACAAGAAGACAAAGACCTACACGTTGAAAGCAGCGAAGAAAGGCAAGCTGACGGTGACGTTGCCTGCTCAAAAGCGCGGCGCCCACACTATCCGTGTTGCTTTCTTGGGTAGTTCTCAGGTCGCTAAGAAACCCGCCCGAGCCTTCAAGTTGACCGTTAGCTAGAGGCGTGAAAGGCAGAAATCAATGGGAACGATTAGTGAAACGGTTCAGCCAAGCGGTTGTCCGTCTGTTTCCCCAGTTCCGGTGCTTGGCGCCGCCCTGGCCCCCGCTGAGGGCGCGCCCAATGACCCGCGTTGCTGAACCGTGTCACATGCGGCCTGGTCCTTCATCCAGCGGCGAAAGCAAACACGCGACGAATATTGACGATGTGGACCGGCGGCGCTACCCTGGAGGTATGACGATGAAGTCAGCGTGGACTGCCATGGGCGTCGCCTGTGCCCTGGCTTTCTTCGGCGTGACTGCGGTTGCCACCCCAGCGTTGGCGGACGGCGACTCCATCGCTATCCCGTCCTTCAGCGCTGTCGCAAGCGGCAACGCCCACACGTTGGCCCTGTCCACTCACGGGCACGTGTTCGCGTGGGGCGCCAACGATCGGGGGCAGGGCGGCCTCGGCGCCGAATCGACTGGACCGGTTGCAACCCCCCAGCGGGTCGTTTTTCCCGTCGATGCCGCTGCGGTAGTCGCCATCGGCGCGGGCGGAGCCTATTCGCTTGCGTTGGACCAAGCCGGCGTTCTGTGGTCGTGGGGCGACAACGCGTGCGGTGTGTTGGGCACCGCCTCGCCGGACCCATTCGTGCCCGCGCCAATGCGCGTCCAGTTCCCCGAATCGCGTTCGGTTGTGAGCTTCTCAGCTGGGATCTCTCACGCGCTGGCGGTGACGGACGATGGCGCCGCGTACGCCTGGGGTTGCGGAGCGGGCTACGTGCTTGGGCAGCACACGTCGACCGCTGACCGCTCGACGCCAACCCCAGTGGTTGCGTCCATCGGTCACGTGCCGACCTACCTCACCGGGGTGGCGAGTGTTTCGGCGGGCGCGGACCACTCGCTGGCCCTGATGGCGAGTGGCGCCCTCTTGGGCTGGGGTAAGGCGGATAGGGGTCAGCTCGGTGCGGCCGGGCAGTACTCGTCGGTCCCCGCGCCGGTGTGGTGTACCAGCGGCGCCTGCGCCGATCTGGGGAGGATAGCCAAGGCTGTGGCGGGTGACGGCGCCACGTTCGTGGTTTGGGGTGAGGGCGCGAACGTGGGGCGGGTTTCCGTGCTCGGGGCCAACTCGGAGGGCCTGGCCGGCACGGGCTCCACCCAAGAATGGGATACGGCGCACGCCTTCGTCGCAACGGATTCCGGGCCGCTCATGGGTGTAGTGGACTTTGCCACTCGGGGGACAACGGCCGCGGCTTTGACCGCCTCTGGGAATCTGTATACCTGGGGCGGCAACGCTTGGGGTCAACTCGCAGACGGGCAAGCGTCGAGCCTGGGGCGGGCGCTGGCCGCGCGGGCGCCTTTGACATCCCCCGGGGGGACCGCGGCCATCGCCGTCGGGGCTGGATCCGTTTTCGCGATCTCCAACGATGGCGCATCGCCCGTCTGTCTAAACGCCGCCGCCGGCGTTTGCGAGACCTGGTCTAAGACGGCCGCCGGTGGCTTGTACGGAATCGGAGCCAACGCGTCCGGGCAATTGGGCGGCCTCGGGGCCCCCTCCGTCGCAACGGCTGGGTTCGTCAATGTCACGTTCGAGCCTGGCGCGGTCGAGCTGACGTCCAACGCGTCCGAGGGCTCGGAGCTTATGCCCGGGACCGTTCTAACTGCGACCCCGCGAGGCTGGCCACAGGATGTGGCGTTCGCATACGCGTGGACTTTTGAAGGAAGCGGCGCCCCCGTGACGGGTGAGCCGGCCGATCAACCCACCTACACCGTCGCCGAAGGCGACGCCGGCCAGACCATCGCGGTGACCGCGACCCCCCTCAACGTGGCCCCCGGCGACGTCAACTGGATGGCCGGTTCGCTCAGCGCATCGGTCGGCGCCGCGGACGCCGTAGCGCCAGCCGTTCCAGCAATCGAACTCGCCTTCCCGGCTGAGCCCGTCCATGTCGAGCCGACCGGGCCGGTGGCGATCGCGGGATCCGTCGGCGGAACCGGCACACAGGTCGCCGTCCGTGTGCTGGACCAGGATCGGAACGCCGTACCCAGCGATTTGGCTTGGAACTGGGAGGCCAGCGCGATAGAGGGCACCGCTCCAGCCGACCCGGGCAGTTACACGATCGTGGTGGAGGCGACAGGAGATTCCGGCGACCCGTACGGTCGTTTGGGTTCCGGACGCGCGGAAATCGGTTTGGCGGTCGATCCGCCCACCGGCCCGCCCGCTCCGTTGCCAACTGAAGGCATCGCGATTCTGACCGATCCGGCCGAACCGCGGGCAGGCGATGAGGTTCGCTTCGCGGTCTGGGAGACAGACCCCCAGGGCAACCCCGTGGTTCAGCTGCCGTGGAACATGATCGGATGTGTCCCGCAGGATTCGGCCGCGACATGTGTCTTGGACGATGACGGACAGTTCGTATTCTCTTCGACTCTCGCCGGAGAGCACACCGTTGTTGTCACGGTTGACGATGGTCAGGGAAATCAATACTTCGCTGCGGTGACCCTCACCGTGGCACCGGGCGATCCGGTGATCGCCGAAGGCGCTTTGACCATCGCGACCGAGGGCACGATGACGCAATTGGTATTGGGTGAGTCCACGCGGTTGCAGGCCTTAGGCCACGATGTCTACGGCAACGCGATAGACCTGACGCCATTTACCCGCTTTACCTCCTCGGCCCCAGCGGACACGATTGCGGGCGCGGTTCTGACCGTCCATCGGATCGGTGCGCGCGAGGTTTCGGGAGCGTATTTCGTTGACGGGCGACCCGCGATGTCTTCCGCGTCGAATCCTCTTCGGGTCGTGGTCTTCACCGATGCCCCCATCGCTGTTCAGGCCCCCAGTGTGAGCCCGGCCTCGCCCCGCTTTGGGGACGTGTTGACGGTCACCGCCGGCACGTGGCGTCCGGCCGCCGTCCAAGTCTCCTACCAATGGCAGCGCAACGGCCGGCCCATCGCCGGCGCCACCGGCCCCACGTACGCCGCCCAAGAGTCCGACATCGGCGCCCACCTCACCGCTGTGGTGCGCGCTACGTCCCTTGAGACTCGCGGCGAGGGCTGGATCGCAACCGCTCCAACCGAGCCCGTGGGTCTCGGGGCTCCGGTTTCCTTCGCCCCTGTCGTGGCCGGCGTGGCGCAGGTACGCCAGACGCTGACGGCAGTGACGGACCTCCCAGCTGGCTGGGCTGTGGCCTCCTACCAGTGGTTGCGCGCAGGCGCGGCGATTCCCGGTGCCACCGCGCAAACATATGAGGCCGCGCCCGCCGATGCCGAGCTTTGGGTGAGCGTGCGGGTCGTTGCCCGCCGAACCAATTGCGATGACGCCGTGGCGGTGTCTTCTCCCGTCTTGGTGGGGCTTGGCCGAGTGCCGACGTTCTCGTTGCGGCTGGGTTCGGGGACGGCGCCGGCTATATCGGGTGAGCCCACCGTAGGCAAGACCCTGAACGTCATCGGCGTTCCCGCCGTCGGCTACGAGGTTGGTTTCCAGTGGTTGCGGGGCGACAAGGCCATCTCGAAGGCCACCGCTTCTCACTACAAACTGACCGCCGCCGATGCCGGTGCCTCAATTTCCGTGTCCGTCACCGTGGCGTCCGCTGGCCATTTGCCGTCCACACAGACGGCGGCCCCCGTCAAGGTCGCGAAGATCGCACCGAAGGTGACGGTAAAGCTGTCGAAGTCGGCGATTGCGCGAGGAGTCAAGACAAAGGCGACCATCACGGTCAAAGCCCCGGGTGTAGCTCGGGCCACTGGCACGGTCAAGGTGACCTATGCGCCCGGTAAGACGTTGACCAAGCGGCTTACCGCCAAGCACAAGGGGCGGATCGCCTTCACGATCCCAGCCCAGGCAAAGGCAGGAAAGTACAAGATCAAGGTGACCTATCAGGGCACCGGCGCCATCGCCAAGAGGGCGGCCAAGACTCAGGTGTTGAGAGTGCGGTGAATCGATGAGTGCGTTCGCTATTGCTTCGCGTCGGTGCGGCGCCGCGGTCTTGACCGCGGCGCTAGTGGCCGCGGCCGGACTGGGTACCGGGGCGGCGCAAGCATCCGCCCGGGCGACGATCGCGGTGCAGGCCCCGCCATCGTCGCTTCCCCTGTGCGAAGACCTGTCGACCCCGTCCGACCCTTCGTCTACCCCCGAGACCACCGCCCTGTGGCGGCAGCTGCTCTACGGCGCTGCGGGGACCACCCTCTATGGGCAAGAGGACGATCTGGCGCTGAACTCGGTCAACACCGATGCTCAGGTCAGGGCGGGGGCGGCCTCACACAACGGAGACTCCGCGGTAAAGGAGGCCACCGGCCTCTATCCGGCCGTGTTTGGCTGGGATATTGGGCAATTGGAGCTGAAACGCGATAACGCGGTATTCGGGTCGGCGGCAGCGGAGGGACGGCCCTCGGCTCTACCCGCCGGCAATGCCAAGTTCGACTACGACGGCTTGACTTCCGATGGCATTCCGTGGAACGACCTGGTGCGGTGGATCCGTGAAGCGCACGAGATCGGCGGGTTGAACACGCTGTCGTGGAGCGCGGTCAACCCGGTCACGTATCAGCCGGGGCAGCCTAACGTCTACCCGCAGTCGATTGCGTCAGTGCTGCCAGGCGGGGCACACCACGCGCGTTTCGCAGCATGGTTGGACACTATCGTTGAATTCAACCAGGAACTGGTGGACGATGACGGCAATCCGATACCTATCGTATTCCGCCCGTATCACGAGCATTCAGGGAGTTGGTATTGGTGGAACATTGACGATTCGACCACGGGTCTCGCACCGAACACAGCAGAGCAGTTTGCCGAACTGTGGCGGTTCACGGTTGACTATCTGCGAGCCGCTGGCGTCCACAACTTCCTTTACGCATATTCGCCCGACCGCTCCACTTTGGGCGATCCAACCGTATTGGACGGAGAGGGAAACGCTGTCCCAGGGCCTGACGGCAGCTTCCAGAAACTCGATGATTCAGCGTTCGATGAATTCATGTCCACGCGCTGGGAGCAGGCCTTCTGGTCTCGATGGTCTAAGGGGTTCCCAGGTGTGGACTATGTGGATGTCTACGGCCTCGACAACTATTGGGATACCGGGCAGGGACACCTTCTTCACCCGTACCGCGGGGACGAGGCGAAGCTGCGTCAACTGCTGGTCTCGACTCTCGCCATCGTCGCCGAACACGCGACTGAGGACGGCAAACTCGCCGCGCTAACGCAGTCCGATCTTTCGCCGGCCCAGATGATCGCGGATGTGGCGGGCGCGGGCGCGGATGCATTCGGTCAGGAATACGCTGCGGCGGGATCCGCGGCGTATGTGCTGCGCTGGCGTGGGCAGACCGAAGGCTTGGCGACGCTCAGAGACGATGGCGCCGAGTGGTTCGCGCTTCCGGGCGGCCCGGGACGATGGAGTGGCCCGGTGCCTTGCTCAACGGGTGGGCTAATGCTCGAATTCGATGCCCGCGCCGTGACGTTGGGAACGCCTTCCCTGAGCACCGATAAGGCTTGGTTGACGGGTTCGGCGCCTCTGCCAACTATTCGTGTCACCGACACCCGCGCGGGTTCGCCCGGTTGGGATACCACAATCGCCTCCGGTCAATACCTGGTTGGCCCCGACCAAGTCGACGCTAAGGCCTTGGGACTATCGCCGAAGGTTACCGAAACTACCGCGGGACTGACCGTTGTCCCGGGGTCCGCCGTTGCGGCGGGAAGTGGGTTCGTGGGAGGAATGCCCCTGGCTTCTTCCCCCCCAGGATCGAGCCGTGGTCAGGCTGCGATTGGGGGTGTGCTGAGCTACAAGATATCCGCGACGGTCTCGCCTGGAAGCTATCAGGCGGTCCTGAGTGTCACGGTCCTATGAGCGGCAATCCGCTCCACCGAATCGCCACATGGCCCGATGGCGACCGCCGCTTTGGCGGCGGGGTGAGGTACGTGCGCACAAGACGATCAGCAAGAACTCGTGCCGCGCGGGCGGTGCGGGAGACATCTCTCAAGGAGGAGATCGATGAGGAAATGGACTAGGCCCGTAAGCGCGCTCGCCGCGGCGGGCATGGCTGCTACTCTTGCGGGCTTTGCCGGGAGTACAGCTTGGGCCGACCCGGCGCCGGTGGATTCGGGAGCACAGGAGACCGATCTGGCAGGGATCAAACCAGTGGATCCGGATGCGACACCAGAGACGGTGGCGCTCTTCCAGAACATGTACTACTTGGCCGGTAATCAGTGGATGTACGGCCACCAGATGGACATGGCCATGGGATATACGGGTGGTGCTAACGCCGCTCCACGGGCATCGGGTGTGGCCGCGGATGCGGTTGCCTTCGAGGGAACCAAGGGCCAACACCTGGACAACTCAGCAACCAAGCAGACTTGGGGTGAGCACGCGGCCGTCCAGGGCATCGACATTGGCTACTTGGAGTTGAAGGGTGAGTTCGGCCAGTTCGGCGCGATGAGCCCCGATCAATCCGCTTTGCGCCCGGCCAAGTATCCCGCCAGCGGGCGCGGCCCATACTACGGGTATGACGGCCTAAACGTGGACGGCTACGCCTGGGCGGATTTGGTCGAGTGGATCGCTGAGTCCTACCAACACGGCTCGATCACGACTATCAGCTGGCATGAGACCAACCCGGTGACCTTCGGCGGCTACAGCGCGAACCTCTACTATCCAGGCACGTGGATGAACCACGGCACGATCCCCGTAAACATGAATCAGACGGCCGCCTACTACGTGCTGCCGGGTGGGGAGTTGCATAACCGGTATGAGGCTCGTATGGATGCCATTGTGGAGTTCAACGAGGATATTACGGAAGCGAATGGCGGTACTGCTGTGCCGATTCTGTTCCGTCCGTACCACGAGCATTCGGGTGACTGGTTCTGGTGGGGCATTGACGACATGGAGCGCAAGTTCCAGCCCACCACGTATCAACAGTTCGCGGATCTGTTCAAGATGCTTGAGGATTATTTGATGGACCATGGTGTCCACAACTTCTTGTATGAGATTTCACCGGACCGTTCTCGTCTGGGTGAGCCTTCGGTGCTCTTCGAAGACTTGACCGGCAACGCCGAACTTAAGGCTTTGCTCGACAAGTACATCGACACCAAGACCGGCTGGACTGCTGCGGTCAAGACCACCGCCCACGCCGATCTGACGGAACAGTATAATGAGGCCCAGACGCTGGCGCCCACGTCATTCCATTACGGCGAGCCGATTGCCCTAAACAACTCTGGCGTGCCGTTGGATCTCGACCCCACCACCGGGGCGCAGACCACCGGAACCGCTCAGTTCCGCGACTGGATCGATTCGGGCAAGTGGAAGGACTTCCTGCTGAATAAGTGGGAGCAGGGCTTCCCGGGTGCCGAATACGTGGATGTCTACGGCATCGACAACTACTGGGAGTCCGGCAACTTGAACGGGCACTCCTACCATCCTTACCGCAACCAGCAGGCGAAGATTGCCGAACTGTTCTGCTCTTCGTTCGACTATGTTGCGGAGAAGGCCCGAGCCGACAAGAAACTAGTCGCAATGACCGAGGGCTCCTCTGCCATTCAGGAGATCCACGATCGCTTTGCCTCCCAGTGCAACACCGGCGCCGGCCAATACCAGTTCGGCGATGAGGACGGGGCCACCTACCCGAACCTCAAGTACGTGTCCTATGCGTTGACATGGCAAGGAGGCCAAACTGGAACAGGTAATGCGAACCCCGTGACCGGCGCATACCGGGATGAAATTGCAATGGCTGGCGAATATGAATTGTATGAGACGCCGCTCTACTACCACCAAACGGGTGACATCGACGTGGATCTCGACATACCTGCCTTCGCGGGCGGTCTTGCCGTTGGGTTCGACTCGGCCTCCGTGTCGTTGGCGGACGCCGCCCTGTCGCCAGACAAGGCGTGGATTGTGGGCTCCGGTGATCTTCCCGCGGTGGAGATCGAGGATTCCCGCCCCGGCGCCAGCGTGGGCTGGGACGCGACCATCACGGCGGGCGCGCAGTTGACCGGGCCGGAAAGTGTCGATGGCAAGGCTCTGGGGCTGGCCCCTGAGGTGTTGAGCGTTGCGGACAACCAGGCGGTTATAGCAGGTGCGGCCGTAGCGGCCTGGAGTGCCGGATTCACGGCAGGGACCGAGTTCGCGTCCTCGCCGGTCGGTGAGTCTCGTGGAATCGCCAGCGTGGGCGGGGAACTGTCCTACAAGATTCCAGCCACTGTCACGCCCGGCTCTTACCAGGGTGTTTTGTCTATCACGGTGCTGTAAGAACGATCAAGAAGAAGGAGCTTGGAAACTATGAAGATTTGGCATAAACCAATCGCGATATGTGCGGCCGCGGGTTTGGCCGCTGGGATGGTGAGCCTCGCCGGGAGTGCGGCATGGGCCGATCCGGCCCCAGTGGACTCGGGAGCACAGGAGACGGAACTGGCGGGAGTCGTGCCCGTCGACCCCGACGCGACACCGGAGACGGTGGCGCTGTTCCAG
>JAIRXV010000226.1 GCA_031268115.1 Bifidobacteriaceae bacterium | reverse complement strand
GAGCGTTGACGGCCGTAAACGCCGTGGTTGTGGGCAATGAAAGACGCTCTGCCTCGCCCTCGTTTGACGGGTCCCAATATCGGGCATCGTCGGGTCCCAATATCGGGCATCGTTTGGCGGGATCCGAAAACTAACTCGCTGATAGGGGAGAGGAGCCCGCGTGGGGTGGGGTGTGGCGGCTCGGATCCCCGACTCGGCGAGAACTGGCGGCTTCCATTTGTCGCTTTTGCAGGTTTCGGTGGCGGATAGCCCTGGTTGGTAGCGGGTGTCTGGCTTGTTGGTAGCGGGTTTTTGGGTTGTTGGTAGTGGGCTGCCGGGAGGGGGTGTTGTCTGGTTGGGCGGCGCATGGGGCGCCGCCTTATCTTGAGGAGGCGACGCCGATGGCAGACCATCGCGTAGTCATGGCCCTGCTGTTCGAGGGCCGCAGTTACCGGGAGATCACGGCCATCGCGGGCTGTTCGCACCGTGATGTTTCCCAGGCCAGCAAAACGATAAAGGAGAAGGGCTTGACCGCCCGTGCGGTGTCCGCGATGTCTGACGAGGACTTGCGGGCGTTGTTCCCGGACGGCCGCTCCAAAGTGTCAGACCGGTACGACGCCCCCGACTTCGCCCGGGTGGCGAAATCGATGAAGGCGAACCGGCATTACACCCTGTCGCAGGCGTGGCGCCGGTACACCGGGTCCGCGTCTGCGCTGCGCAAGTACGGTTACGCCCAGTATTGCCACTTGTTCAGCGAGTACGCCAGGCGCAATGACCTGGTGGCGGTGTTGCGCCACGAGCCGGGCCGGGCCGCGTTCGTGGACTGGGCCGGGGACACCGTGCCGCTGGCTGACGCCGTGACCGGCGAGAAGTCCAGGGCGTACCTGTTCGTGGCGGCGCTGCCGTTCTCGGGGTTGGTGTTCTGCGGGGCGTACACCGACATGAAGATGGAGAACTGGATCGACGCGCACGTCAGGATGTTCGAATTCTTCGGCGGGGTCCCGCAGATCATCGTGCCGGACAACGCCTCGACCGCGACCCACCGCAAGGTGAAGGGCGACCCGGCGAGGTTCGTGTCCGAGAGGTACCGGCAGATGGCAGACCATTACGGGACCGCGGTGGTCCCGGCCCGGGTTAAGAAGGCGCGCGACAAGGCGGCCGTGGAATCAGCGGTCAACGTCGCGAACATGCGGGTGCTGGGATACCTCCTGGAGGAGGAATGGGCGGACGTGGCCGAGCTGCGTGAGGCGGTGGGCGAGCGTGTCGAGGAGATCAACCGCGAGATCCGCCGCGCCGACGGTACGACCCGCCAAGAGCGGTTTGACGCCGAGGAGGCCTCCCGTCTGGGGCCGCTGCCCGCGGACCGGTTCGAGGAAGTCGACTGGCGGGAAGCGAAAGCGCAAAGAAACTATCATGTGACCTGCGATTCTCAGCACTATTCCGTTCCTTGGCGGCTGGCTGGGCGGATGGTCCGGGTGCGGTTGACCGCCACCACGGTGACAGTGTTCGACGGTTCCGACTTAGTCGCCTCACACCGGCGCGCCCAGGGCCGCAAAGGGCAGTACTCCACTGATCTGGCGCATGTGCCGCCCCAACACCGCAACATCGCCGGGTTGTGGTCCAAGGACTGGTTCTTGGACAGGGCCAAGTCTTTCGGGCCAGCCACCGTCGATGTGGTCCGACAGATCCTGGAGAGGCAGAAGATCGAGGCGCAGGGCTACCTCGACTGCCAGAACATCCTGGGGACCTTGGGCCGCAAGAACCACGCCCGCCTGGAGGCTGCCTGCCAGCAGTTGCTGAACATGCGGGGGTTCGCCACCTATTCGACCCTCAAACGCCTGATCGCCGGGATCGGTTCGGACGCCGACAAGCCCGCGGCCTCCGCGCCGGCGGCGTCCAACCGGAAACCGGCCGCCCAGGCCGGCCCCGGCCAGGCGGACGTGTCCGTGCGGGGCTCCGACTACTACCGGACAGGACGGTGACGCCGTGTTCACATCCGACGACTACGACAAGTTCCGGACCCTGCGCGTCACCCACATCGCCGCCCGGTTCGAAGAACTCGTCCGCGACGAAGCGAACGACGAGCTCACCCCCGAGCAACTGTTCCTCGCCGCGGCCGATGACGCCCTTGAGCAGCGCCGCGCCAACCGGGTCAACGCCGCCATCAAGACAGCCGGGTTCCCGATACCGGCCGCGTCGATCGCGGAGGTCGACTACCGGGACGGCCGTGGGCTGAACCGGACCCGGATGCGGCGCTACGCCGCCTGCGACTGGAAAACCGAGACCGCGAACGTGCTGATCAGGTCCGCAACAGGCGGCGGGAAAACCTACCTGGCTTGCGCCATCGGAATAGCCGCCTGCCACAACGGGCACCGCGTCGCCTACGCCCGGATGGACGACCTGGCGCGCAGGCTGGTCATCGCCCGCGGGGACGCCATAGCCCACCAGTCCATGCTCAACACCCTGGCCGACGCGGACCTACTCATCATCGACGACTTCTTGACCGTCGGCATCGACCCCGACGCCGCCAGCGACCTGTTCGCGATCCTCGCGGACCGCGAACACCGCCGCCCCACCATGATCGCGAGCCAGTCCGGGCCCGACTACTGGGTCACAGCGCTGCCCGACAGGATCGCCGCGGACTCCATCGTGAACAGGCTCGCCAGCCACGCCCGGACCATCACCATCGGCGACGTGGACATGCGCCGCGAACGGGACCGGCAAGCCCGCCAGTCGCAAGACTACTGGGACTGACACCCGGCGCCGCGGGCCGCCAGCGCGGAGACCGGCGGCCCGCTACCGCAAACACCGAACCGCGCTACCAACAAACCAGACACCCGCTACCAGAAACGGCTACTCGCCACCATTTCGCGACCCGCACCCCCAACTCGGCGCCAACCTAGATGCGCATCAGGCGGAGGCGGCCAAACCTGGCACTTCGCCCAATGATGCCGGCCGCGCACCGCGCGAATTCGCTGCACCCGTCCGCGTTGCCGGACGTGCCGATCCGTGTCGACGAGCGAACAATCGCCACCCTCACCTTTGCTTG
>JAIRXV010000206.1 GCA_031268115.1 Bifidobacteriaceae bacterium | reverse complement strand
CACAAGACCTCCCAGGCCACCCGTCCATTGATCGCCTACCCCGCGGCCCCAGTGGTTAGTCGCACCACAAGACCTCCCAGGCCACCCGTCCATTGATCGCCGACCCCGCAGCCCCAGTGGTTAGCCGCTCCACAAGACCTCCCAGGCCACCCGTCCATTGATCGCCTACCCCGCGGCCCCAGTGGTTAGCCGCGCCACAAGAGTCGGGTCCACCAGTTCGATGGCGGATGCATTACCCGGTGCACGCATCCGCTCCATGAGCATCGCGACGGCTCGCTGTCCCACCCCTAACGTTGCTTGGTCGATGGTGGTCAACGAGATTGCCCTAGTCCGAGCGATATCCATATTGTCGTAGCCCGTAATCGAGCACGCACCTGGAACATCAATTCCGAGATCCTTGGCCGCGGATAGGGCACCAATCGCCGTCATATCGTTGTATGCGACGATGGCGGTAGGTCGGTTTTTCCTGGTCAGAAGCCTGACCGCCGCTCTGAATCCGCCATCCTCGCTCTTGTCTGCGACTTCAACGGCGATCTGGGCGTCGAGCCCATCGGCCCGCATTGCGCTTTCATACGCTGCCCGCCTCGCATCTCCGACTTCTTCGCCGCTGACCCCGATATGGGCGATCCGCTCATGCCCCAACCCTCGAAGGTGTGACATTGCCAACGCGATCCCGGCGGCATCGTCGGTCACCAGGGCGTCAGCGCGGGCCTCGGGCCAGGGGCGGGACCCCAGCATCATGACGGTGGGCACTTGGTTCATGAGGCCGAGCAGCGCCTGGGTCTTGCGCAGCGATCCGACCAGGATTGCCCCATCCACGCACATCTCGCCGAACGCGCGCACTGCGGTTTCGCCGGCGCGAAGGTCGAGGCGTTGGTCGCCGATCAGCATCCGCAGACCGCCCGCCGCCAGCGCGGCGTTGACCCCTTCGATCGCTTCCACGAACCACGGATAGCGCATGTCCTTCAGGATCAGGGCGATGTTCCGGGTGCGTTCGGCCGATAGAGCTCTGGCCTGGGCGTTGGGCGTATATCCGAGGTCGGCTATGGCTTGGAGGACGGCTTGGCGTGACGGTTCGGACACTTTGGCGGAGTCGTTGAGCACCAGCGACACCAGCGATTTTGACACGCCCGCGCGTTCCGCGACAGCCCTGATGGTTGGGCGCCGCGGGGCTCGGGTGGAGTCCATTGGTTCTCCTTCACTTGTTCGCGCGGACGATGCCGGCCCTCGCCGCCGCCCCGCCGCTCACCCCGACTGCGGACCGCTGGCCTAGGTGACTGTCGAACAAAGCCGTTTCGCCGATGACCACAACGCTCTGACCTGCGGCGACGTCTCGCGAAGACGTCTGACTTGCGCATTGTCCGACACGCTCCTAGGTGGCGGAGGCGCGATGCCACACCCTTGACAGCGGCTCCAGTCGGCGCTAAGTTGGACGTGGTTGGAACGGTCCAACCAGTGTCCTACCACATGATAACAGCAGCTCGCAACGCCGCGCACGGACCCCAACGGCGAGACGATCGGCTCTTGCACGCCACAGTTCGGCGGCAGCGGCATGGAATGGAGTCAGGCGATGACGCGACCCGCAACCGAGGTGGAAAATGCCGGAGGCCCGCGCCTCTGGCCTAAGGAGACAACCCAGTGAGTTCACCGGACAACACCGCACCCGTGGAAACGAAATACCAAGGGTTCCTGCGCCGCGCCATCCTTGTCTCAACCTTTGGGGGCCTCCTCTTCGGCTTCGACACCGGCGTCATCAACGGCGCGCTGCCCTACATGCGCGAACCAGGGCAGCTGTCCCCAACGCTGCTCTCGGCCGCGATGGAAGGAGTCATCGCATCGTCGCTACTGGTGGGGGCCGCCTTCGGCGCGCTCTACGGCGGACGCCTGGCGGATCGCCTCGGCCGCCGCCGCACCATCCTGATCCTGGCGATCATCTTCACCGTGGCGGCCTTGGGGTGCGCTACGGCACCGAGCGTGGCCGTCATCGTCGGCTTTCGAGTGCTCCTGGGCCTCGGGGTCGGAGGAGCGTCCGTGACCGTCCCCGCCTACCTCGCCGAGATTGCGCCGGCCGGCCGCCGAGGCCGTATTGTCACCCGCAACGAACTGATGATAGTGACGGGGCAATTCCTCGCGTTTGTATCCAATGCCGTGCTCGGTAATACATTCACCCACCATCACGGGATTTGGCGATGGATGCTCGCCATAGCCGTGATTCCCGCCATTGCCCTGTGGATCGGCATGAACTTCATGCCCGAATCGCCCCGTTGGTACGCGCTGCGTCACCGCTATGAGGATTCGTTGGCCGTCCTTGTGAAACTGCGTCCCCGGAAGGAGGCGCACCAGGAGGTCACGCTTATTCGCGCCGCCGTGGAACAGGAGCGGACGGCCCCGAAATCCACCTGGCGCGAATTGCTAACCACACCGTGGTTGCGCCGCATCCTGTGGATCGGGATTCTTGTCGCGGTGGTCAACCAGATCAACGGCGTCAACTCGATCATGTATTACGGCACGCAGATCATCTCGGCCTCGGGCCTCCCGCTGGATGCATCGCTCGTGGCCAACATCGGCAACGGGGTAATGAGCCTCGGGGCAATGATCTTCGGCATTTGGCTGCTCGGATACGTGGGCCGGCGGCGCATGGTCATCGCTGGCCTGTGCGGCACCACCGCGATGCACGTCGCCATCGGCACTGTCTCCACGACGATGCCGGATGGCCCCACCAAGGCATATGTGGTCCTCGCCCTGACGATGGCGTTCCTCGGCTTTATGCAAGGCGCCGTCGGGCCGGCCACTTGGGTGCTGCTGTCCGAAGTTTTCCCCAACCGGGTCCGAGGCCTGGGCATGGGCGCCGCAATCTTCCTAATGTGGATGACAAACTTCACGATCACTCTCCTATTCCCATGGGCCGTATCCGATGCCGGCATCGGGATTTCCTCGACCTTCTTCGTGTTCGGCGGGCTCGGGATCGTCGCCATCGCGGCATGCGCCAAATGGCTGCCCGAAACGAAAGGCAAGACTCTTGAACAGATCGAATGGGCCTTCGCGGACGGGCGTATCCCGCACTGAGGGGGCCCGGCGTGGGCGCTCTGTGTTCATGCCTGAGTGGACCGGCCTCGCGGAGGGCCGCATCCAGCGGCGGGAGGTCACGGGCGTGCGCTCCGCACTCGCGCCCGAAAGGACCGGTCCCGCGGACCGGCGCATCCCACAACGGGAGGTCAC
>JAIRXV010000191.1 GCA_031268115.1 Bifidobacteriaceae bacterium | reverse complement strand
ATCGGCTGGGCGGCCGCCACCTGCTCCACAACCGAGGCCAGAACGGGATCGCCGCTCGTCACGTCCGGGTTGGCTGAGGTGTCCTTGATCTGATCGATCCACGGCTGTTGCACCTGCGGATTGAGCCAGTTCGCCATGACGTCCATCGCAGCATCCTTCTGGGGGGCGCGTTCGGCCACAGCGATGACACCGGATTCGACAATCACGGACGCCTTGCCGCCATCGTTCACTGCGGGAAGCAAATAGGCCCCATACTGATCGGTTGTCAGGCCGGCATCCTGGAAGGTGCCATTGCGCCAGGTACCCATCGGCACTTGGGCAACCTCGCCGGCAGCGAACAGTGACGGCTCATTGTCCCAAGCCACATCCGCGGCCGTGAACCAGCCCTTCTCGTACATATCCGCCCATATTTCCATGGCCTCAACCGCAGTCGGATCCGTGTACTTGGAGTCCCCATCCATCAAACTGACGTAGAAGTCGGGGTCCAACTTGGACAGGATCTCAGCAAACCAGATGAAGCTCGTCCATCCGCCTTCCTGCGTGGCGAAAAGGGGTGTCACGCCGGCGGCCTTCAGCTTGTCGTTGTTCTCTTCAAACTGCGCCCACGTGGTGGGTGGCTCAATCCCAACCTCAGTGAAAACGTCCTTGTTGTAGAAGATCATCCAATACGTCTTGTAGAGGGGCATAGCATAGACCTTGCCATCGTACGAGAAACTATCGCGCGTGTCGGGGTTCACCCAGCCGTTTGCGGCGGCCTCATCCCAAGCGGCCGAAATGTCCGCGAGGCCCCCGGTGCGCGCCAATTCCTGCAAGCGATAGCCGTTCCACCACTTGACAATGTCGGTGGTGGCGTCGGTTTGCAGCGCTTGACGGACAATCTGCTGGTAGTTCTCGGTTGACGGAACGTTGCGGGGGTCGATCCCGGCGCCAACGATCTTCTCCAACTCGGCTCCGGCTAGACGGAACGGTTCGTCGAAGTCGCTTCGGTCCTCGTTGAGGGTGACCATCGTGACCGTCCCCTCGCCATCGTCCTGCGGTGTTTGCGCGGCGTCCTCGCCGCCATCGGCGGTCTCAGTGGGTTCATCGACACCACCGTCCGACGGTGCCGTGGGACTCTGCGAACCCTGACTGCAGGCAGCAAGCCCCATTGCCAATGCCACTATGGACAAGCCCGCCGCTATCCTCCGGCGCGGACTCAATACCTTTCCCATATCTCAGTTGCCTCCTGTGGTAGCTGCACCCCAGGCATACATTCTGGGGAGCCGACGGCCGAACCATCCGGTCCTGGTATCGTTACCATATCAGGTCCGGGCAACACGGCGCGCCACGCTGCCGGCCGAGACACAATCGTTATAAAGGTCGTGCCGGTTCACGCCCCTCGGAGGCCCGGACCGCTCCCCCACACGCCCCGTGGCTCAATGCGGACCCCACCCAACGCCGAATCGGGTTCCAGAACGGGGCCGCGGATCCCTTCCGTCGAGCGGCACATCGGTGTGTTTGGCGCTTGGGCCCCACTCCCGACGGCCAGCGGCGGCACCGGCCGGAAGCCGCGCCTGCGGTTGCCCACCTTTTCGTCGGCTTAGGACGGCGCCGAGAGGCACCGCCGCCCGATCCTGGCTACCGTATTTGAACTGCGGATTTGTGGAGCCATGACGCGTTGGCCAGTTGGTGTTGGAGGCCGTCCGCTTGGGCCCGGGAATACAAGCGCGCCTCGGCTTGTTCTGGGGTCGTAGGCATCCTGCCCAAGCCGTCTCGAAGGTCGCCGGGTTCGGGCGGGGCGCCGGTACGCGTAGCCGTAAGTGTCGATAGTCCGTGCTGGAAGGATTGGGATAACTAAATGAGCGTTGTCGTTTCAGGTCTGGGCCGGTGGGGCCGTTTGGTTCCGTTGACCGGGTTGGCGCTGCTTGTCTTGCTGGGGTCGGTGTTCGCGTCGGTGTTTGGCGCCGGGCCGGCCGATGCCGCTGGGAACAGCGTTGACAGCGAGGTTGAGGTGACCATCCGGGTGGTTGACAACTCCGTGTCGCAGTCCCCTTCCCTGGGCTCTTCGCCATCGGGCTCTGGGACATCTTCGCCCTCTCCCTCTGGGGCGTCTTCTCCCACGCCTTCCCCAGAGTCTTCTAGCTCTCCCTCAGGGGCGTCATTGCCCTCACCTTCCGGGGCATCATCGCCTTCAAGCGGGTCGTCTTCGATGCCGTTCACTGGCTTCAGTTTGGGTTGGCTATTGGCCGTTGGAGTCGGGTTTGTCGCGGTCGGTCTGTTGGTGAGGTTGATGCAGCGACGCCGATTGTCGGGTCGGGCGCTCGGATTGGTCTTGGCGGGGGTGGTCGGCGCTGGTGCTTTAGCGGCCGTCGGGAACGGTTTGCGGGCCGATGCGGCCGATGACGACAGCGGTCCGGTTGTGGTGGTCGATAAGGCCAACGGGTCGGTTGGCGGCGGTGTGCTGGGATTTGGCCTAACCGATTTAGACTCAAAGGTAGTCGGCGTTGAGGCCGGGGTTGAAGACGGTGTTGCGCCTGGCATCGCGTTCACGGTCGATGGGGTCGCCCTGAACGATAGGTTGCAGCGGGTCGGGTCAGTTAGCGATCCCGAGTTCGACGGCGTATACGAGGCTTCGGTCGAGGCCAGTGTCGATGGATCGGTGTCGGTCGGTGACTATCGGGTGGTGGTGTCTTACCGAGGGATTGACGAGCGCGCCTTGATCAGTTCGGTCCAAGCCGGGTTCGGTCAGCGGATATACAACGGCTCAAGTGCGGTTGTGCCCGATGATTCGCCGGTCGTTGAGGGTGTGATGATGGGCGACGATGTTGTGTTGCTGGGGTTGGAGTTTCAGGCTGACTCTGGTTCAGTCGGGGTAGATCGGGTTTCGGCGACGGTTGAGG
>JAIRXV010000179.1 GCA_031268115.1 Bifidobacteriaceae bacterium | reverse complement strand
CGGCCCGTATGAGCCTTGAACCCAACCCACCTGGCCTACGGCCATCGTTTTGGGAACACCGGTCGCGCTAACCGAAGCAACCTTCGGGTTCGCACCAGTCTTACGGGTCACCGTCACCTTGACATCGACCGACACACCCTGTGAAGAAGCAGTCACAGTAGCCGACCCGGAACCCTTACCCGTGATCCGTCCAGTCTTGGAAACCACTGCCACCTTCGTGTTAGACGATTTCCACGACACAACACCAACCTCACCGGACTGACGATAGGCCTTCGCTGGCAGAACCAGACTCTTACCCACCGCCAACCGAACCCGACTCTGAGCAGTTTTCACCTTAATTACGGGACTGACCCCAACCACCCGCGAATCCTGCGCCGCAAGCACCACCAAACCCCCAACCGCGCTCGAAACCGCCGCCAACGCCGACTGCAATGCCACGGACGACGCACCCGAATCGGCCAACAAACTGGCCGCCGAAGCCAAAGCAACCCGAACCTTAGCCCAACTCTCAGGGGTGTACTTCGAAGCGTCCAACGCGACCAAATCCCCCACAAGCGTCCCCAAAGCGGCCCTAGCCGCAACCGAAGACGCAACCGGAGCACCGGACTCAACCGTCAAACCGCCCAACGCCGAACGAATCGCCGCGACCGCCGCCGCGACCGCCTCAGGCGACGAAGAAGCATCGTCGACAACCCGCTGGCCGGCCTCAACCGCTAAAGCCACAGCCGCCCAACTGGCATCGGTATACAACGACCGGTCAAGGCCCGCCACCGCATCCAACAACCCAACAACCGCTGTCGAATCGCCCACCGGCAAAGCAGCAGCAACTCCCCGCCCAAACCAAGTGCCCGAAGCCGCAACAGGCGATGCATCCGCCAAACGAGCCACAACCGACACCGACCTAGACACCCCACCAACGGGGGCGGCCAACCCGTCCAACACCACTGACACCGACTCCCCGGGAGCCAACGACCCGCCAAACGAAACCGGCAGCGCCACAACCGCACCAGCCCCATCGCGGACAACCAGACCCGACAAAACCGCATCGCCGGTATTAGTAGCAGTGAACGACGGCGTCAACAACTCCCCCGCACCCACAACCACAGGAGACGAAACACTCGTACCCGAAACCACCGAAACCCCCGCACTGACATCGAACCCACTGTCAGCCAACCTCGACGGCCCCTGCACATCGACTTCAGTGATATTCACATGATCCGTGTCCGGTGTCATCGTCACCCGCACCCCACTAACAGTCAAAGTGCTCTCAAACACCAAATCAACCTGCTGGAACGGCTCAGCCGGATCAATCGGCCGCGACGCCACCGTCGGAACCGACCTCCACGACCCATCCGCCAAGCGCACCTCCACTGACGCATCCGTAATCCAACCACCCAACGGACCCGTCGCCGGCGCAACATAATCAACCGCAGTATTCGTCCCACCACCAATCAGACGCACAGACCGCGCCTCAACCAAACGGTCATACAACACCGAAACAATCGGCGCTCCCACACCCGACGACCCAGCAAAGAACGGCACCCGATAGTAATTGTTTGGCTGCATGATTGTGGCTCGGGGTGGCGCTTCTTCTAGGCCCCTGGTGTCCTGATCGAAACCGTCCGCGATCAAAGCAGTGTCGTCACCGGCGATGGGAGAGGGCGCCATCCGCCCGGCAGGGAAGGATCCAGATCGCCACGGCGTGAACAACGCCGTGTCGCCGACTAGGTTTGTCACCACGTCGACTGTGCCGCCCGCGGCCCGTACCTGGTTGTTCGCGCTAGTCATGTAGATATCGACATCCGGGTTTATGGCCGCCAGCGTCTCATACGAATTGTCGGCCGGGGTATCGACCAACGGGATGGTGTAGTGAGTGGCTGTGACCGTACCGCCCGCGGCTTTCACGGCTTGGTCCACCAACGGAATCGACCGCTTGGCCATCAAGCTGTAAGTGTCGTTGGCCGCACTGTCCCCCGGCAGGTAGTCCGGTAGGTTGTCGCGTGTGCGGAAGACGTTGTACCGCTCAGGCAGGTTGCGTAGGTTCTCCAAGAGTTCCGCGCGGTCTAACAGGTTGCCCGTGTGTGCCGCATTGGGCCCCGGATAGTAGTCGGCTGAACCCGACTGAGCGTTGGCGACGCGGGCCATCTCTTCCTGTACGTACTGTGAGCCCTTCATCAGGCCGATCAGGCCGGCGTTGGAGGCGGTGGGGTTGTCCGAATCGTAGCCGAACAGCGCCCCAATCCGAATGGCGTCGGTCAAATCGCCCTGGGACCACAGTAGTTCCGCCACCTGCGCGCCAAGATTGATCATCGACTCAATGTTTGTGATGAAATGGAAGCCGTTGGCGGCAGCGTTGTAGTGGTATCGCATGGCGATCTTGTCTCGCAGCCCTTCCCAAGTCGCGGTAGGATGATTGAAGTATTGGTCTTCCACCCAGTTGATGATTTCCGTCGCTCGCGAGTCGGCCGGAAGGTAGGCCTTGGCGTTATCTATCAACCAAGTCACTTGCTCCAGTCCGCTTAGTTTCGGATCGACCAGCGGTGCCAGTGAGTACAGCGCCACCTCAAATTGTCCTGCGTGCGTGGTGAATCCTCCGGCCACGGCCCTGATCGGCAGCTGTCCGATTTGCAAGGCGAGATCGGGCCTTCCTGGCGTGTACGCGCCGAAGGATTCCACTACGAGGTTAACGTCGATAATGTTGCGGTATTGATTGGCCGAGTTCAGGGAGCTGGACGGTGGCATAACGTTGCGCTCCATGAGCAGATCGGCGGCGCTATCGGAGAACCACACCATGCGTGAGATATAGGTGTTCCAGACGTGCGCCACTTCCTCGGCGGTCAAGAAGACGTTGCCCGCCTCGTTGGCCATCTCGTGAAGATATGAGTACTCGATGTCCGTATCGTCGTCGCCTCCCGAGACGTCCTGGACAACCCAGCCGATAGTCTGGCTGGAGCGGCCCTGGGACACACCCCAATCGGCGTCTGTCCAGAAGCACCCAGCTGGCGGTGCGGTGCAACCGGCCGATGCGCTCAGGGGCCGCTGATTTTCCGTCGTCAGTCCTGTCCAGTTGGCAATGTTCTCGGCTTGCCACATCGCGAAGATGCGGTCCTCCCAGGTCGCCTTGGACAGTTTCAGGAACTTGCCGTTATCGGGCAGCTGAGCCGCCTGTGACGCCGTTCCCATCCCGACTGCTAGCGTTGCCGCCAAAGCGCCCGCAGTCACGACTGCGAACCCCTTGCGGAGCGCCGGCATAATATGTGTAAACATGAGGTGGAACTTCCTTTCTTCCTTGTACTATTTTTGAATCTGATATTCAAGTGGGATCCCGCTTCGTCGCAGCCCTTGAAATGTTTTTCGCCTTGTGGGGCGTCCCTGCTTGGTTTGCGACCTTCTGCTAGCTCCTGCGTAAGCTAGATCGAGCGCCCATGGGAGCGGTAAGGCCGCTGCCCGAGGCCATTTTGGTGACGTCAACGGCGCTAGCACGGCCTAAGGGCCGGCCCGCGACCGGCTAAGGCCGCGGGAGCTTTCGGGGAGCGAAGACCGGACCGGCTGAAGCGCAGCGGCCCGCACCGGGGACGTTGGTATTTGCACCAGGGTCCTGGGGACAGGAGCCACTCCCATTGCGCGGGGAGTCGAGGTCGGTAGGAGATGGAGGCTTGAGGGGACCAGTGCGGAGGTAGGGCCAGGGTGGCGCCGATAGGCACTGTCCTAGCGATGCTAGTTGCCGCCTTTCAACTGGTCAGCGTCTCGCGCTGGTCCAGTTGGCACGGTTGGAGGCCGCCCTGCCGGCGGTCTTCTCAGTTGTCGAGGGCCATCACGAGTCGCGGCGCATGAGCAGCTTCTCAGACAGCTTGTCCCGGTAGTAGTCGATAATCACCGCGACCACAATCACGGCTCCAGTCACCATCTGGCGCGCGAAGTCGCCCACGCCGAGCAACAACAGGCCGTTTGTAAGGACTCCGAGGAGCGAGGCGCCCAGCAGTGTTCCCACGAGGGATCCCTTGCCGCCAAACAGGCTTGCACCGCCGATGATCACCGCAGCAATCGCGTTCAATTCGTAGCCGCTTCCAATGATGGGGCTGGAGGTATGCAGTCGCGTCATGTACACGATGGACGCGACACCAACCATTGCTCCGCAAATGCAGAAGGCGGCAATCTTGTAGCGAGCCGTGCGATGCCCCGCGAGCCGCACGGATTCCTCGTTGTTTCCCACCGCGTACAGGATCCTTCCGAATACTGTGCGAGTGAGAACGAATTGGCCAATCACAACGAATATCAGTGCCACGATAAACACTGCCGGAACTCCGAATAGAGACATCGAACCGAAGTCGTTGAAGCTCGACGGGAAACCGTAGACGGCTTTCGCGTTCGTCGTCTGCAGAGCGGCGCCCCGCGCGACATTGAGCATACCCAGTGTGACTATGAAGCTTGGGACTTTCCATCGTTCCGAGATGAATCCGTTGAGGAAGCCCGCTACCAGCCCGACACCAACCGATGCGAAGATCGCAAAGAGCACGGCGACAGGGGCATCGAGTGGGCGCGTCAGAGCCAGTCCCGCTACCATCACGCAAAGCGCTAGAACCGAACCGACCGATAGATCGATCCCGGCAACGAGGATGACAAAAGTCATACCCGTCGCGAGAATGGTGTTGAGAGTGATCTGGGTGAGAATATTGGAGACATTCTGCGAACTAGTGAAGTTGGGAGCCATCGCCACCCACAGGAGAATGAGTACGATCAGAGCGACACCGATGCCGGTTTCACCGAGAACCCAGCGCAGCACGGTCATCGACGTCCCCGTGCCTCGTCCCCTCCTGTTGGTAGCGACTGGAGTTTCGCTCATTGCCTTCGTTGTCCTTTTCACTTGTCGGGTGGATGCGGAATGGGTTGGGTCATGGGCGTGGCCCCGTCTTTGTCAGTCGTTGGCCACGAGTTGCGAAGAGAACTGTGAGTAGGCGTGCGCGAGGATCTTCTCCTGATCGAACTCGCCCCTCGGCACGGTCGCGACAAGCCGGCCGCGCGAAAAGACCGCTATTCGGTGACTGATAGCCAGGAGCTCTTCGATATCGGAGGACACCATAATGATAGCCTTGCCTTGAACGGCAAGGCTAGCCAGGAGACCGTAGATCTCACGGCGGGCGCCGACATCGATACCGCGGGTCGGCTCATCTACGATGAGAACGTCGGAATTTCTGAATAGCCAGCGCGCCAAGACTACCTTTTGCTGATTCCCACCAGACAAAGTGCCAACGAGAACCCTCATGGAGGTCGCCTTGACACGCATCTTGGTGCCGACCTCAGTGGTCAGCTTCAGTTCGGAACCCTTGCGGAGGATCCCCAAACGCGAGACCTTGTCGAGGGTCGCGATGGAGATGTTGATGGCGCATGACATCGGCAGAATCAGACCTTGGGTCTTGCGGTCTTCCGTGGCGAAGCTGAAGCCGGCCGCAACCGAGTCGCGGGGCGACTTGATCTTCACCTCGCGCCCGTTCAACGAGACGCGGCCTCCGGTCGAGCGATCGGCGCCGAACAGCGCGCGCATCGTCTCGGATCGCCCCGAACCGACCAGTCCGGCCACACCAAGGATCTCCCCGGCCCGGACTTGAAAGGTAATCGGTTCGGGAAGTCCCTTGACGTGGAGCCCTCGAACGTCGAGCATGACCTCGCCGGGGGTTGCATCCCCGGGGTACTGCTCGTCGTCCGATAGTTCGCGGCCGACCATCATCCGGACCAGGCCGCGGCTTGTGAGATCTGCGACGGGTTGAGTGGCGATGTGGCGACCGTTTCGTAAAACGGTCGCC
>JAIRXV010000426.1 GCA_031268115.1 Bifidobacteriaceae bacterium | reverse complement strand
ATGTTGCGCTTTTCGGTGTCGGCGCTTATCGAACCATCGCAGGCGGCACGGGGTCAGGCTCGGTCAACCAGCGATACACCATCCACGTCCGCACCGGCGTAGAAGAAGCGGGATATACCGTCACGACTGCTGCCGCTTATGGGGACGAACTGGTCACGGCGGCCGACGCGATCGGCGGCGGCGGAATGACCCCGCCCAATTTGGCTCCCGCGGAGCGACCTTTGGACGCCACGACCGTCCTTCCTACTGCACCCACTGATATCGCTATCTTTGTGCCGGCGCGCAGTTCCGGCGAGTTCGCTGACCGTCCCGCGGTCACCCCGGGCGATGGCAACTATTACCTCAACGCCACGGAACGAGCCAATCTCGAACTCATCGCCCGGAGCTACCCGACCGTCATCGTCGCCCTGAATGTCGGTGGGATTGTCGACACCGCCTTCTATCAAGAGATCAATTCCAGCACCCAGGATCCCGCGGGTGGCCAGGGCCTGGATTCGCTGCTCCTGATGAGTCAACCCGGCCAAGAGGCCGGCCGCGCCCTCGTCGATGTCATCTCCGGAACGGCGAACCCTTCAGGCAAACTGACCGACAGTTGGGCCTCTTCATACGCCTACTATCCGGCATCCGCGACCTTCGCCGAGACGGACGGCATCTCCAACCAAGAGTGGTACAAGGAAGGCATCTATGTCGGGTACCGGTACTTCGATTCCTTCTACCGGACGATCAACCCCACGGCCCCAGACACGGTTGTGACGTATCCCTTTGGATACGGACTGTCGTACTCGACATTCGACGTGCGGCCGGAGACCGTTTCCGCGAACAGCGAATCGGTGACGGTGACGGCAACCGTGCAGAATACCGGTGACGTGGCTGGCAAAGAGGTGGTTCAGGTCTACTTCTCAGCCCCGCAGAAGGGTCTCGACAAGCCGTATCAGGAACTGGCGGGCTTTGCTAAGACCGATCTGCTACAGCCCGGACAACAACAAAAAGTCACCATCGCGTTCAAGACGACAGAAATGTCGAGCTACGATCCTGTGCCTGCTGCTTACGTGCTGGAAGGCGGCGACTACGTCATTCGCGTGGGAGACTCGTCGCGGGCAACTCATGTGGCCGCGGTGGTGCAGGTGCCGAACACCTTGATCACCGAACAGCTTCATAACGAGATGGACAACCAGGCCAACGATGACGAACTGGTCTCGGATCCCGCGGACTTCTATTCGTATGATGGCGAAGCCGCCGAGATTGCCTCCGCGAAGAGGATCCCGGTGAGCTTCTCAAAGTTCGCCGCGCCGAACAATTCCTCGGACTATGAACAGAACGTCCCGGCCGACTCAACATCGCCATACTATGCCATCGATGGACGGCTCGTTTCCTCCACGACAGCCTTGATAGACTCCGCGAACGCCAACAACTGGGAGGCCAGTGGAGCTGCCTACGCTCCAAGAGAAGGCGAGACCACCAAGCTGGTCACTGTCACGCCGAATGCCACCCTCTACGACGTGGCTAAAGGCAGTGTCACGATGGAAGACTTCGTGGCCGGCCTCACTTTGGAACAGCTCGCTCACATCACCCAAGGCGCTTCCAGCTACGATCTCCCAGCAGGGCAAGTTCCGTCAACGTCCTACTCACCAGGCGCTCCATTCAACACGACCGCTCGGTACGAGAACCTAGGAATCGCTGCGATGTCCGGCCCAGATGGCCCCGCGGGCCTGCGCCTGACTCAGTCTTTCGCCGTGGCAGGGACCACCTACTACCAGTTCACCACCGCGTGGCCGATCTCGACGATGCGGGCGCAAACGTGGAACACCACCTTGCTCGATGAGTTGGGTGAGGCGGTCGGCAAGGAGATGGTCGAATACGGTTCGCAGATGTGGCTAGCGCCGGGAATGAACATCCACCGCGATCCACGCAACGGCCGGAACTTCGAGTACTACTCGGAAGATCCTCTGCTGACCGGTGAGACCGCCACGGCGATCACGCTGGGTGTTCAATCCAACCCGGGTGTCGGGGTCACCTTGAAGCACTACGCGGGCAACAACCAGGAGACGAACCGCGGTGGCGGCAACGACACCATCAACGAGCGAGCACTTCGGGAGATCTACCTGAAGGGGTTCGAGATCGCCGTCAAGTCGGCTCAGCCGATGGCGGTGATGACAGCGTTCAATCGGATCAACGGTGAATGCGCCGACTGGAGCTACGACCTCGATACCGACCTGCTCCGCGGCGAGTGGGGCTTCGACGGCCTAGTCATGACCGATTACGGCTCGTGCTCGAACAACCCGATTGCCCACAACTATGCCGGGGTCGACCTGGTCGAGCCGGGCGGCGGATACACCGGTGTCATCAATGCGATGAGAGCCGTTCCGCCGAGCTTCGACGTGTGGGGCTTCCCAGTGTTCTCCTACACGGAGTTCTTCCCCGGATTCGGTAGCACCACGTACGCGTGGGGCGGTTTCAACCTGAGCACCACCGGGGCCGAGACTGAGTCATACATGGTGAACGATTCGTCCATCGCCTCAGCACAGATGGCATCGAGGCCAGTGGCACAGATTCCCGGCGGCTCGGACACTTTTGCCGATGCGCAGGCCGCATACGATGCGGTTACCCAGTACATCGCGGCCCTTCCCACCGGCGGTTTCGGCGGGCTCACGGCCAACCAGAAGGCATCGATCTCGACCTTCGTGGACCTCTGCTCGGATGGGACAGGCCCGGACAACAACCCAAGTGCGCTCGATCCATGCCCGACCGGCAACGTCAGCCAGTACACCGTCACTCTCACCGGTTACTACAACACCGGCGGGATGACGCTGCGTCTCGGAGACTTGCAGCGTTCCGCGACTCGCGTGTTGAACACCGTTACCAAGTCGGCCGGCTTCCAGGAATTGGCTGATTTGCGCGGCATCGCCGGTATCGATGTCCAACCGTATTCCTCCTTGTTCGACAACTTGGCGGATTACGTCAGCACCCAGCTTGCCACACCCACTGCGATCAGCGCGTCCACGGTCGCACTGGAGGAGTTGGTGGACTCCGTGCGCGGCTCGATCTCGTCTGGTGGGTTGAAGGGAAGCGACTACACGACAGCGACATGGGCGGCTCTCGAAGCCGCGCTCGCTGCCGCCCAGCAGGTCGCTCAGACGATCCCATCCACTGAGGCCCAAGTCGCCACCGTCACGACGGCGGTCCAGCAAGCGCTGAACGCTCTTGTTCGGCGGGGCGCACCCGCGGGAGTGAACGCCGCGTTGGCCGTGGTGCGCGCGCTGGAACCGCAGCGCGCCCTGTTCTCGCCGAGTTCGTGGGCCGCTGTCGCGGCAGCTGCCACCCAGGCCCGCGCGTTGGTGGCGAATGGCGCCAACGTGAATCAAAGCCAACTTGATGCGGCCGCGGCTAGGCTGACCACGGTCATCGGTTCACTGGTGCTGGATGAGTCGCCGCGGGTGGACGCAGAGGGGAAGATCCGCCAAGTCCTCTCCGATCTGGTGACTGCGGCACAAGGAGTGACACAAGCGGACTATGAAGCCACTTCGTGGACCGCCTTGCAGGCTCCATTGGCGAACGCCCGAGCGGTTCTGGCTTCCCCATCTTCGTCCGCCGCCGCGGTGCAAGCCGCTCTTGACTCGCTGGCTCAGGCCTTGGCCTCACTGAAGCCCGCAGTCAGGACCGTGACGGAGAAGATCGGCCCTGAGGCGCCCGCGCCTGTCTCAACTAAGACAGTCAAGGTCAGCGCCAAGGCGTTTAAGAAGGGGTCGAAACCCAAGGTGACGGTCTCCATCACGCTCACCGCCGGTTCTGCAAAAGGCCGGGTTGCCCTGTATGCGAACGGCAAGAAAGTGAAGACCGTCAAGGTCATCGGCAAGAACACTGTTGTGCAACTGCCGAAGACGTATTCCAAGGCAATCAAGGTCAAAGCGAAGTATATCCCGAAGATGATCGGAAAGAACGGGACGCGCAAGAACTCGGCGTCCAAGACCGTCACCGTCAAGAAGTAACGATGCCCCTCGCATCGGCATAACAACTGTTCGATCCGAGCACCACCAGGTGGCCCCCGTCGTTCCCCGGGGGCCACCTGCTCTTGGTGGGCGCACCGCCCAGCTGCGACAGCGAAGGTGACCTCACCGATCGACCTGGACGGGCCAGGGCGCGCGGTTCGGTGGCGGCGCCTTAGTAGGCTTTGTCCTCGCCACTGGCGGCGGACGCCGTGACCGCGCCGAACGCGGTGGCCCGGCCTTCGCGCGCCTGGTTTTCCCGCTTGGCGATGCGCTGGGTCCATGTGCTCCACCACAG
>JAIRXV010000122.1 GCA_031268115.1 Bifidobacteriaceae bacterium | reverse complement strand
CTCATCGACGAGGGTCTGCACTCGTGGTATATCCTCCACGCTTATCGTGCGTCTCTTGACGGGCCGTGCCGCTCTCTCATCGAGGGCGAGTCAGATCGTCTTTTGGTCACGAAGCCCGGTGCGTTTACGGCCGTCAACGCTCAAGGCAGGGCACACAAAAGACTCTCTGCCTCGCCCTCGTTCTTCCGGGCTCTTCTCGCCTACCAGCGGGTGGCCGATGAAGCGTTCTGGTGGACCCAGGGCGCCCCGTCCGTGCGGCTCTCCGATACCTGCGCCTTGTTCGGGTTGGCGTGTGCAAGGGGGGAGCCTCCTGTGGGCGGTTCACAAACACCCGGTGGGTACGCGGACAGCGTGCCCTATGAGGCTCCTGCGCGGCTGGATGGGGGAATACGGGTTGGACACGGTGCTGCCACCGACGAAATGGTGGGATTCTTCGAGTCCTGGGCGGCCGAATTGCACACGGATGCGGTGGGTGGGGTTGGGCTCTTCGGGAGCGTGTGCGCCACACAGCAAGCCACGGGCCAACGGACCCGACATAGGAATCTGAGCCCGTCGATAAGCTGACACTTCGAGGCCCTGTGAGAGGCTAGAGGCTGTGTTTCGGCGCTCACGCCAATCCGAGCTCCATCTTGATCCGACCCTTCCACTCGGGCCACAGTTGGCGCCGTTCGCGCGCTCCGACCGGCTGACGCTCGTTTTACCCGATGCCGCGGCGTTGCTTGTCTTGGCTTGGGCGCCCCCGGATGTCTGGCAGGGCCGGACCTTGGTGGTGCGCATCGCCGACTTCACTCCTGTCTCACCCGAGTGGCGCCCGCTGGCTCCTGCCCTCGGCCAGCTGACCGCGTTCGCCGTCGATCGCGATCTGGCAGCGCACGCCATCGCCGTCACTTTGACTCTGGCCGACCCCGCTCCCCTGGCGCGGTTCGCGGCTGCCCTGGCCGGGGCGATAGAACCCTTGCCCAGCCGGTTGGCGGAGGCGCGTGCCACCATCGGTGTCGAGACTCCCGATCCGCTGGCCTGCGCCCCTACCCAGCTTGCGATCCCCGATCCCGAGGGCGGCGACGCCTCCGATCCGACCGTCCCACCCTGGGATTTGATTGTGTCGCTGGGGCAGGTGGATGTGCCGGCGTCGGATGGGATCGCCCGAGTGCATGCGCGTCCAGCGCGTCCCCTGATCGACCTGACCGCCCACAACCCCATCGGTCGCCCCTGCTATAGGCCCGGCCGGCCGGCCACGGTGAGTGTCGCCGGCCCGGAGGTCCGGGTCCAAGCGGGCACCGAAACGGTCGCGGCGCCTTTAGGTAGGCCGTTGACCAGGAACAACGTGGAGCGTTTGCTGGCTCACGCCGCGTCCTTGGACTGCTCTGGCCTGAGCGCCACGCCGGACGATGCCGTTCCCGCCCTATCCGCTCGCCTCACCGAACTGGCCGCTACCGGAGTGATTCTGTACGGCGTACCCCGGCCTCTCACGGCTGGGTTGGACGCGCAACTGGCCGCGATGATCGCCAGCCGGTGGGATTGCGGCGAGGCGCTGCGTCTGGAGGGCGAGTTGCGTTCGGTGCGGCAGCGGCGGCGGGCGCTAACCGCACATTCGGCCGCGGCGCGGTGGTTCGCGCCAGCCGATCCGGGGGCGCCACCGCCGCTCATCGCGGCCCCTGAGGTTTCGGTGGTCCTCGCGACCAAACGTCCCGCAAACCTAGCTGCCATCCTGTCGCAGATCGCCGCCGAGTCCTATCCTCGCGTCGAGATCCTGATCGGCATCCACGGCGAGGCCGAAGCAGCGGGTCCGGCCCAGCTGGCCGAGTGGGCCGGTGGGCGTCCGCTGCGGGCGGCGCGTTTCGCCCAGAGCGCCACCCTCGGGGAGATCCTGGGTCGGCTTTCCGCCATGGCGGATGGCCAACTGATCGCGAAGATGGACGATGACGATCGGTACGGCACCCACCATCTCGCGGACTTGGTGATGGCACAGACATACTCACGGGCGGACATCGTCGGGTTGGCGTTGTGGCATCGGTATTACGTTGGCCGCGATTTGGCGACGGCGGCGCGCCGGCGGGTATCCGAACGGTACGTCCGTTTCGTTCCGGGGGGCACGCTCACCATCACTCGCCAAGCATTGGCGGAGGTGGGAGGGTGGCGGCCGGTGCCGCGTTCGGTGGATCGGGCGTTGTTGGAACGCGTGCTGCGGCTCGGTGGTCTGGTGTACCGGACGCACGGGTTTGGGTACGTCTATCACCGCCACCCCGAAGGCCACACTTGGAACCCGGACGAGGAGGCCGTCATCGCCAAGGCGGGCGATCGTTGGGACGGCTACGCTCCGGTTCAGATTGAGAAGCCGGGCACGTTTGACCCGGCAACCTGCCAAGTATTCTCGGAGGCCCGGCCCACCCAGGTGTACACGAGTGGCGGGACAACGCCCAGTTAGCTAACGCGGCCGCGCGTCTTTGGGCGATGGCCCGCGGCGGCCCCGAGTGGCTTCAAGGCCGTGGCGCCCGTGTCTTAGCGGGCGCTCGCTGGTAGGCTGGCGGACCGCCGCCGTGACCAGCCGCCTGCGAAGGGAGCCTCGCCCCATGGCCCGCCGCCCGCCAAGCAAGGCCGCAACCCCCCCTAAACGCTCCAAGGCGCCTGGGGGCACCGCTGGGTCTTCGACGCCCGGCCGCTCTCCCGCAGCCAAGCGCACGCTGTTAGCCAAGCTGTTCAGCCCCGAGTGGTACGCCAAACGTCGCTTTGGGGATCCCGAAGTCACAGGTGAACCGCTCCCCTTCCTCGATGCGGACCAACTCCTCACCGATTACATGAAGCAAGGAGCCAAGCTGGATGTTTCGCCGCATCCGCTTTTCGATCCCGTTTGGTACCGCTCCCAGCTGGACAAGGTGCCGCGCGGCGAGTTGCTGCTGGAGCACTACCTGACTCGTGGACGCCATCTTTCGCCGCATCCGAGCTTCTCGCCGGATTCACCGGCGGCGAAGGCCGCCCCGCCGGAACGCCATCCCCTGCTTTTCTATTTGCGCACGCCCCGGACATGGCACCTTGCGCCCAATCCCCTGTTCGATGGCGCCCACTACCTGGGTACTTACACCGACGTGGCCTCAGCTGGCCTCCATCCCCTGGTGCATTACCTGGAGTGGGGCCAGTTGGAGTACCGAACCACCACGTCCCTTTTCGACCTCGATCTTTACCGTGAATTGGCGGGTGAGCCGTCCCGGGACGGCGCTTTGGTCGATTTCTTGCGGCAGCATCGGCCGGTTCGCTCACACCAAGAGGACGATTTGTCTCTTCGCGCGGTGGTCGATCCGGCTGGCGTCCGCACCGGTCTTGAAGCCGCTCAATGGGCGTACACCACCCCGGCGATCTTGCGCCGCGCCGAACTGTATACCTTGGTCAGTCCGTTCTTTGACGCCTCCTGGTACGCGCGGGCCCGATTCGGTGGGGACGCGGATCCAGCGGATTTCTTCGATCCGGACACCGGCACGCTGCTTGACGACTATCTGTTGCGTGGCGCGGCGTACGGGATCGGCCCTCACCTCTTGTTCGATCCTGCCTGGTACGAGTCGCAGTTCAGCGTGTTGCCGGCCGGTGTCCTAAGTGTGGAGCACTACCTGACCCAGGGCGGCGCCTTCTCGCCTCACCCAACGTTCGATCCAACGAGCCCCGCCGCCAAGGCCGCCCCTGCCGGCCAAAACCCGCTTGTCTATTACTTGAACCGCCCCGAGACGTGGCACTTGGCCCCGAATGACTATTTCGATGGCGCCTTCTACCTCGACCTCTATTCGGATGTGGTGCTGGCCCAAGCGAATCCCCTCGTCCACTACCTCACCTACGGGGAGGCAGAGGAGCGGGTGGCGTCGCAGCGTTTCGACGTCGATCTATACAGGGGCATCTGTTCGGTTCCGGCCGGCGCGAGCCCGCTCACACACTTCCTGCGCCAACGCCGCATCACCGCCGCGCCGACGGTGGACGGCCTCAGTTTTCCGGTCCATGAGGCCCCGGCCGTGTCGATTGTGATCCCGGTGTACGGCCATTGGGCCCACACCCAGGCCTGTCTTGAGGCGTTGGCGGCCTCCGATTCGGACCCGACATTCGAGGTGATAGTGGTCGATGACGCGGGCCCCGACAATACAGCCTCTCTCCTAAGCCAAGTCCCCGGCCTTCGACTTATCCGCCACGAGGTCAACACCGGTTTTGTCGATGCCTGCAACACTGGAATTGAGGCCGCACGGGGCGAGTTCGTTGCGCTCCTCAACAACGACACGCGTGTGTCCCCGGATTGGTTGGCCCCGTTGATCGAAACTCTCTTGGACGATGGCGTGGGCCTGGTGGGCGCGAAGCTCGTCTACCCAGACGGCCACCTTCAGGAGGCGGGTGGGATCATTTTCTCTGACGCCTCAGGCTGGAACTACGGCAAGTTCCTCGCCCCGGACGCCTCGGAATTCAATTACCGCCGAAGAGTTGACTATTGCTCGGGTGCCGCCGTCGTTGCTCGCAAATCCACGCTCGATCAGCTGGGCGGTCTGGATCGGGAGTTTGCGCCGGCCTATTACGAAGACACCGATCTAGCGTTTGCCGTCCGTGAACTAGGCCTCGATGTTGTGTATGAGCCGCGTTCGGTGGTAATCCACGATGAGGGCGTGTCGCACGGCACGGACGAGACCCACGGCGTCAAGGCGTACCAAACCACCAACAAGGCAAAGTTCCAGGTCAAGTGGGCCAAAGCGCTTGCCCGCCAGTTGCCGCCCGGGGCCGATATGGTCCCGCTTGCCGCCCGCGTCCATCAGGGTCGCGATTTGGTGGTAGTGATCGACCACTACGTGCCCCGCCCCGATCAGGATTCGGGTTCGCTGCGGATGTTCTCGCTGATAGCTGAGTTGGTCCGCCAGGGCCACGGGGTCATCTTTGTTCCCGCCAATGGTTTCAAGTCTGGCCGATATGGAAAGATATTGCAGACCATGGGGGTTGAGGTTGCCCACGGCCCACACGATTGGACCGAGTTCTTTGGCGACTTGGTGGATTCAGTGAGGGCCGTCATCGTCTCCCGCGTGTATACGGCCATGGCCTTTGCGCCCATGTTGCGCGAAGCTCTGCCGGACGTGCCAATCATTTTCGATACCGTAGACTTGCATTTCTTGCGGTTAGAACGCGAAGCCAGTCTGGTTGGTTCGTCCGCGGCTACCGCTACCGCTACTCTCACGCGCGAGTTCGAGTTGGCTTTGATCCGTTCGGTCGATACAACCCTAGTCGTTTCCACGGCGGAGAAGGAGCTTCTCGCGGATCTCACTCCCGATGCCGACATTCGGATCGTTTCCAACGTTCACCGCCGGCTGGACGCCGATGCCTTTCCGCCGCCGAATAGGCGCCAAGGCGTGGTCTTTGTGGGCAGCTTCGCCCACCTACCCAATCGCGATGGGATCGAATGGTTCCTCGATGAAGTCCTTCCGCTGATTCAAGCGCACTTACCGAATATCCCGGTGCGGATTGTTGGCGCCGATCCACCGCAAGACTTGGTGCAAGGAGCTCCTTCTGGCGTTGAGTATCTGGGTTGGGTCGAGGATCTAGCGGGAGTCTATGGCGTCTCGCGGGTCGCCATCGCTCCGTTGCGCTACGGCGCCGGCGTCAAAGGCAAGGTTGGGGAGGCCATGGCGTACGGCCTACCGGTGGTCACCACTACGGTTGGCGCCGAAGGCCTGGGACTGGAGCATCGTGCTACCGCCTTGATCGCCGATACCCCCGAAGATTTCGCGGCCGCCATCGTCGCGGCAGTCCGGGATGACCAGCTGTGGGGGCGTCTATCGGCTGCCGCCCGCGAGCACGTGGACCAAGTGCTGGGCCAGGAGCGCTTCTCGGCCTCAGTGCGCGATCTATTCGCCGATTGAGGGAACGATGCGCCAGCGTGTCGCTGCGCAACTCGATCCTCCGCCGGATCACTCCTCCGGCACCAGCCGCACAAGGGCCTCATCGCGGTGATAGATCCCGCTCTCTGTACTCTCGATGATCACATATCGCGTTCCCTCAGGCAACCGGTCAAGCATTCCCTCCGCATCATTCCAATGCACGTAGTAGGTCTCCGAGAACAAGTTCTGAAGTTTCGATGACGTTCCGTGAAAGTCGAATAGTGCAGGGGGAGTGAAAGAATCGCCCACGAATACCGCCGTGCCTTCGAGCGGCGCTACGCCTTCATTGCGCCAGTGCCCTCGATATGGCTCCTCGATCGGCTCCAGGACATAGTTCATCGGCGCGTCGCCCTCCACTGTAATCGCATTGTCGACAGGTGGAAAGAACACGCTCAAATTGGACATCTGATCGCCCTGGTAGCCTGGCAGATCCACAAATCGCAGCTCTGGCTCCGTCACGGAAACGCCCTCTTTCGCCGCGATCGCCCTTGTGACCTCGCGGAACGCGACTGCGGCGCCGTAATCGTTCCAGTGAAAATCGCTCCGGAAGAACACGTGCTCCACCTCGTTCGCCTCGCGCAGAGCTGGCAGAACGTCCACGAAACTATCGGGCACTTCTTCTTGAAGCCGCTGCGTCATCCTCTCGTATCGATTAGGCGTTGGCCGTAGCACCGGCAAACCCTCAGTCTGATACACGGTGTTCTTTTGCGGAGCAATAATGATCGACAGGGAAACACCCTTCTTACGGCAGGCCGCCTCAATGCGCCGGTAGAGTTCCACCTGCTGATCGACTGCCTCATCGCTCATCGACTCGTTCAATGGTTGTTGCTGAGCCACCACGCTCCGGTAATACATGTTGTCCTCGTGATCGAAGAACAGTCCCGAACTATAGTGAAACGCGGAGTAATCGATCTGATTCTTGGCTCTGATAAAGAGGTCGCGGGGCCCGAATCTGTCGTCGTAGTAAGCGGTCCATTCCCCGGACCACGCCCCATCGCGCGCCATCATCGCATCCACATCGAACGCAGGGGCTTCCGCGCGGTACCGGTTCTCGTCAATCACTTGCCCCGGGTATAGCCGGGCTCCGCCCAGTGCCGTCACTATCGTCGGCGCAGCGATCAGCAGCGCCATCGCAATGAGCAACACGATCCTGGTCGGCTTCACGAGTTTCCTTTCGTCAGTCATGTGTCAGAATTGAAAATAGATAAATGGGCTGAAACTCGCATCCGACATGTACAGCATTGCCAGTGCGAGGCTTCCCACAGCGCCAAGCCCATAAACGGGCGACTCTCTTAGCTTTTCCCTCAGCTTCGTCCACGGCGCAGCGACCACCAACCCCCACGCTGCCAGCGTCACCACCCGAGAGTTCATGAAGAACCAGTATGTGAACAGAGAATCCGCGCCTCCTCC
>JAIRXV010000092.1 GCA_031268115.1 Bifidobacteriaceae bacterium | reverse complement strand
CCGTATCGCCGGTTGGTGATGGTTGAGGTCGCTACGGGCAAGGTGGTGAGGTGGTGGGACGGTGAGATGTTGGGCGGTTCGGCGTCTTGGAGTGAGGATTCGAGTCAGTTGTTGACGCTCAGCATTGTGATCTACCCGAAGTGGCTCGGTCCGGTGTATCGGGTCCGGGATATCGCGACGGGGACCGTGCGGCCTGTGGAGTTAGACCCGGATGTTTCGCGGGTGTGGGATCGGGGCCGGGAAATCGAAGCGGTCGGGATGATCGGGAACGACCACGTCATGTTGTGTACCCAGATCGGCAAGTCCATCTACATTTCTTCTCATGAGCTGGCGACAGCTGAACGGCGTATGCTCGTCCATCTGACCGGCGTCGAACCAGTCGGGCTGCTTCCGTTTGCCTGCCCGACACCATCGGAGTACTGGTTGAGCGACTGATACCGGTACAGTGTGAGCCACACACGCGGGGCCCAAGGGTCCCGAGTCTTCTGAAGGGAGTCTCGTCTATGGTTGGGGTTTCGGGGCGTGGGGTGGCTCGGTGGCGGGCGCGGTTGGAGTCGGGTGTGGTGGGGGTGCCGCAGGGTTTTCCCGATTTGGGGGTCGATATATTTGACAGCGACGGCATGAGGAGTGTTGGTTTGTGGGGCCGCGATAGCGAGTTTTATCGTTTGGAGTATCCCCGGAGGCGCTACGGTCTCCACGTTGATGTTTTGGGTGGGGGGGGCGTGTGTTGTGTGCGGGGTTCTCGCACTACGAGTCGGGGCCGTCGTTCCGGGCAGGTGAGGAAATCTTGTGGACTAGACCTTATCTTGGGCGGTGTGATTTGGAGTCGGGGGAGTGGCAGATGGCCACCTATGAGGCGGCAACGGATGAGGGATTGTGGTGGGGCCTGTCCCCGGATGGGGATAAGCTGGCGGTGTTTTCGGCGCGGTCGCCTCGGAATGAGTGGCTGACCGCGCAGGGTGTCCAACCGGTTATGGGCCGCCCGGAGGACGATGAGGATCGGGTGTTGCAGGAGTTTTTGAAGGCGAGTGAGCAGTATTCGTTGGGGGGTTCGCGGGTGTGGATTGTTTCGTTCGATGGGTCTGAGCCGGTGGCGTTGGATGGTGTGGAGTACCAGGCGGTTGCCAGTTTCGATGGGTTGAGTCGGCCTATTCAGTGGTCTCCGGATGGCAGGTATATCGCGTATTCTTTGAAGTGGTTCGATTCTTCCTATTTGGACGCTGAGGGTAGGCTGACGTACGATCGGTTGGTGGTGGTTGAGGCCGCTACCGGTAAGTTGGTGAGGTGGTGGGACGGTGAGATGTTGGGCGGTTCGGCGTCTTGGAGTGAGGATTCGAGTCAGTTGTTGACGCTCAGCATTGTGATCTACCCGAAGTGGCTTGGTCCGGTGTATCGGGTCCGGGATATCGCGACGGGGACCTCGCGGCCTGTGGAGTTCGACCCGGATGTTTCGCGGGTGTGGGATCGGGGCCGGGAAATTGAAGCGGTCGGGATGATCGGGAACGACCACGTCATGTTACGTACCCAGATCGGGAAGTCGGCCTATATTTCTTCGCATGAGCTGGCCACAGCTGAACGGCGTATGCTCGTCCACCTCACGGGCATCGAATCAATCGAACTGCATCCGTTCGCCTACCCCACGCCACCGGAGTACTGGCTGAACGACTGATCCCGCTACAGTGTGAGCCACACACCCAAGACGCATGGGTCCCAAATGTTCCAATGAGGCTTCACCTCGGACCGCCAAGCGCTCCGCCAGTTTCCGTCCCCGAGACTCAGCTGAAACATCAGGGTTTCAAACACCAAGGGCACCTGGAACCGGGCTTACTCGACCGGCGCCGCAGCGCTCACCATATGGAATCCCTTGCCGGGTCGATATAGAGCTATTGGCCATTGGGACGGTGACTTCAAGACGATCGCTGAAGATCTGCGCGCGTGCGGCATCGTGCGGCGAGGCCGAGCCGGCACCACAAGTGGGGGACTCGATAGGTGGGAACCGCGATCCCCGCCCGCCAACGCGGCCGGCAAACCCGTGAATGGTACGCCGCCGGTTGACGTCGGCCAGGACCGCGAAGACCCCGCCACCTATATCGCTTGACCAGCACAGACACCACAACCACAAGCACACCAAAGGCGCCGCAACGGCCACCACAAGGGGGTCAAAATCCAAAGGGCAAAAAGGGGTCAAGATTCACGCAGCAGTGACAGGGTCGTCTTGTCTGGCCAGGACCTGTCCGAGGACGCGGAGGCTCCTTCCGATCCCAGGCAGATCTACATCAGGTGCGATTGGTGAGATTCTTAGGGACACTTGAAACGAGGGCGAGGCTGAGCGTCTTTCGCCGACCACAACCAAGGTGTTTACGGCCGTCAACGTTCACGGCATGGGACGCAAGAGACGCTGTGCCTCGCCCTCGTTTCGCGGTTGGTTCTACGGGCGCTGCACTCAGTTGGCGTCCTGCGTCGGCTCGGAGCGTCTGCGCACTACGTCTTCGACCGCATTCCAAAGAGCGCCGGCGAGCCGGGGTTCTGGGCCTCACGTTGTTCGATGTCAGCCAGCGCCTCGAGACTCCACAAGTCCTGCCGAAGGCGCGCGAGGAGGGTTCACTGGCACGCCGCTCGCGAGGCAGCAAGCAGGCGTCTCGCCTCGACCCCGGTGATTGTCGCGGACCCTGCTCCAACGGACCGAGGCCCATGTCCAAGCCGGCACTACCATGGGCGTCGTGAAGGCAAGGCCCCGATGGATGATCGCCCTCCCCGGCCGAGCCTTCCGCAGCGCCGCCCGCCCCGAACGCAGACCCTGCTCCGGCCATCGTCCCCGCACCGGACGCCAAGTCCCAACGGGAGGCTGCCGAGGCGTTCTATGCGTGCCTGATGGATGCGAAACTGCCCGCCGTGATCGAGGACTTAGGTAACGGGACCGCGCAGGTTTACCTGGAACCCGAACTGGTCTATTGGCGGTTCCCTGGGATTCGGGTGTACGGCCCCAATGAGGTCCCTCTGCGGGCCGTTGGGCCTGAACTCACCTGGGAGATGCTGGATGAGTTCGCGGCGGAAGATCCGAACACCTACCGTTTGTGGATCGATGGGATGGACCGCACGGATGACCTGCGCCGATGCCATGAACCCACCGGGTATGTCGAGCCTGAGCAGCCGCTGCCGGATCCGGCCCTGATCGACCGTCAGAACCGGAAGATCGCGGATTCCACCAACGCATGGATCGCGTGCGCGCGGGACCACGGCCTGCCCGATCTGGAAGACATCATGCCCGAACCCGATCCGGAGATGGGCGTGCCCGTGGTGCTCTTGCCGCTGTCCATGGACGAGCCGTTCTTCGCCGAGTTGCTCGCCGCGTGTCCGCCGGTCAACCCGGACTGGCCTTCGTGGTTGGCCACGGCCCCACCCGAAGAGGCGGAGAATCCGCCGTTCAACCCGTTCATCGCCATTGAGTCCCCGCCGGGTGGCCTGGGCGACGGCCGTGCCGAATCGACGGAGGAGGGCCGCCGCTGCGTGGCGCTGCGCAAACTCCTGGACGATGCCGTCACCGCGGCCGAACAGTCCGCCCAACCCGATTAGTCCGGGCCACCGCTTCGACGGCGGGCGGTCGGACGGCCTGGTCGCAGTAGACCCCGTCATTGAGCCATTGGGGTCTGGGGTGCCTATTTTACGGCGATGGTCTTTCTGGTGGTTTTGCCGCCGGCTTTGGCGACGATGACGGTTTTGCCCTTGGCCAGTGCTCTCACTTTCCCGGCTGCGTCGACGGATGCGATCTTTGGTTTGGTGGATTTCCACGTGGCGGTCACGTTGGTGGCATCCGTGGGGGTTACCTTGAGTTTGAGGATTCTGGACTGGCCGACCTTCAACGAGTTCACTTTAGTGGTGATGGTGGTCTGGGCGACCTTGACCGTGTTGCTCTTAGCGACCACCTTGATAGTCAACACTAGTTTCTTGGCGCCTGGCGCCTTCAATGTTACTTTTGATGTGCCCTTGCCGAATGCTTTGACCGCGAGTTTCCCAGTCCCACCCACGGTCCAAGGTACGGTCCCGCGCGCGACACCCTTGGCTGGGCCCGCAACCTTCGGTTTCGACGAGGACCACGTCACTGTCGCCTTGCCGGGTGCGACCGCCGTCCCGTAGACGGCGACTGGGATTTTGAGGGTGGCACCCACCGGGATCCGGACGGTAGCCAGCGTGGTCGCGAACCCAGTGACGGCGACCGTTCCTCCAGTCTCTGTATCGTCCGGTATATCCCCGCCCGAGTTGACTGGCTCCCCGCCAGATGGAGACGCGGGGTCCTGACCAGGGTCGGGCGTCGAGACCTCACCCGGATCGGGATCCGGGCCATGGCCGTGGTCTGGGCTTGAGGGCGCGGTCAAGGCCCCTAGATTCAGGCCCGATGGACGGTGCATCGGCACCAGGCGGTCACCGTTGACACCCAACTCGCCGTAGAAGTCGAAGCCCCACGCCCAGACGTCCCCAGTGCTGGTCACCGCCAACGAATGCGAGTAACCGGCGGCCACAGCTACCGCGTCCGCCACACCCGTAACCTTTACCGGACTGGTCCGGTTGGTCCTAGTCCCGTCACCTAACGCGCCGTACGAGTTGTTGCCCCAGGCCATCACTGCGCCCGTCTGAGTGACCGCCAACGAATGGTTTGGGCCGGTGGCGACTCCCACCACACCGTCCAACCCTGGCACCTTGACCGGGCTGTCACGGCGAACGGTGGTTCCGTCACCCAGCAGACCAGATGCGTTGTCGCCCCAGGCCCACACCTCACCCGTGCCGGTGACGGCCCACGAACGGTCATCGCCTGCGGCGACCGTCACCACGCCTGTCAGTTCCTGCACCCTGGCCGGGACGTAACGATAACGATCGGTGTCGGCACCGTCATCGCCCCAGATCCAGACTTCGCCAGTGCTGGTCACTGCCAACGAATGCGAGTAACCGGCGGCAACAGCTACCGCGTCCGCCACACCGGTGACCTTCACCGGACTGGATCGGCTGGTACCGCTCCCATCGCCCAACTGTCCGGAGTAGTTGTTGCCCCAGGCCCAGACCTCGCCCACGCGGGTTACCGCCAACGAATGGTCGGGGCCAGCCGCCACCGCAACAACTCCCGTCAACCCGGGCACCTTACCGGGGGTGATTCGGTCGATGGCGGACCCGTCGCCCAGCTGGCCGTATTTGTTGTTGCCCCAGGCCCAGATTTCGCCAGCACGGGTCACCGCCAATGAATGGCAGTAATAATCCCAATTGTCGTTGCAGGAGGCCTCCGCCACCACACCAGCCAACCCTGGCACCTTACCCGGGGTGATGCGGTCGATGGTGGTCCCATCGCCCAAGACGCCACGGCCGTTGCTGCCCCACGCCCAAACCTCCCCCATATCGGTCACCGCCCACGAACTCATCAACCCGGCCGCCACGTCTGTCACGTCTGTCAGGCCGGGCACCTTGACCGGGCTGGCACGGTGGCGAGTGGTCCCGTCCCCCAACTGGCCGTTAAGGTTGCTGCCCCAGGTCCACACTTCGCCCTTACCGGTGACCGCCAGCGAGAAGTCCGAGCCGGCTGCAACCGCCACCACACCAGCCACGCCCGATACCTTTGCGGGCCTGGCGCGGCTAGTGATGGTCCCATCGCCCAACGCACCGTCACGGTTCTCGCCCCAGGACCACACCTCAGCAGCGCTGGTCAGCGCCAACGAGTGAAATCCTTCCATTCCACCGGCGGCCACCGCCACAACACCAGTCAAACCTGCCACTCTCACCGGACTAGTCCGGTTGGTCGTGGTCCCGTCACCCAAGTCACCCAAGTAGTTGTTACCCCATGCCCACACCTCACCCGTCCTGGTCACCGCCAGCGAATACGGGGTCTTGCCCCCGCCGCCGGCGGCTACCGCCACCACACCCGCTAAACCTGCCACTCTCACCGGGCTGGGTCGGTCAGCGGTGGTCCCGTCCCCCAACTGACCGTCCCCATTGCTACCCCATGACCACACCTCACCCGCGGCAGTCAACGCCAACGAATGGAACCCACCCGCAGCCAGCCCCACCACACCCGCCAAACCGGACACCCTGACCGGGCTGGTCCGGTCAACGGCGCTGCCGTCCCCCAACTGGCCATGATCGTTCTCGCCCCAGGCCCACACCACGCCCGCACGGGTCAACGCTAGCGAATGGTAGCCGCCCGCGGTCGCCATCGCCACGCCAGCCAATCCGGGGACTCTGACCGGGTTGGTTCGGTTAACGGCGCTCCCGTCCCCCAACTGGCCGTACCTGTTGTTGCCCCAGGCCCACACCTCGCCGGCACCGGTCAACGCCAAAGAATGGTCATAGGTCGCGGATACCGCCACCGCACCCGTAACCCCCGCCACCCTCACGGGGCTGGGCCGGCCAGTGGTGGTCCCGTCTCCCAACTGACCGCTGCTGTTGCCGCCCCAGGCCCACACCTGCCCCTCGGCGTCGACTGCGAGGGCGTGGCTGGCCCCGGCAGCGATCCGACCTTGGCCTAGGGGAGGAGCTGGATCCGATTGCGCCAACGGAGCCGCCGCCAGCGCACCGACCGCGAGAGTGGCCGCGCACAGTGTAGAGGTGAGGGTCTTACGGGGCATTCGGGGTCTCCTCGGGGGGCTCCATATGTTGGGGTTTCGGGTTAAGATCACCCGTTTGGCTGTGGTCGTCGTTTTTGTACCCCTGGGTACATCGTGGCGACAACAATACCCTCATCCCTTGCTACACAGGCCGTTACTTACGTCGAGTTCAACGTCCCGGGCCGCCAAGATCAAAAGGCCCCGGCCACAATTCCAGACGTTACGGTGGTCACCATCGTGTGAATCGCGCGGATCCCGACTCAACGCCACACCTGGGAGAGTGGCTACGAGGGTTGCGGGCCCCGTCATCGGACACCTGTTCGGGGCACGCGAACGCCAACGTGCGCGGCACCAAGAAGGGCCAGCGCAGCCGAGGCGCGTTCCACCACCACGCTTAGACCGAGGATCCCGAGCGTGATGAGCAGCGCGTCCGCGATGCGGCGCACGCAAACAAATCCACGGCACACGCTCGCGGCGGACGCCTTGGTGTAGTACGAAAGCATTCTGTGCGCCGATGGCGGCAGTCAGGCTCATCCCGGACCCGAACCCGGCCGGTGCGCTTCCCGCCATGGTGGCTCGCATCCTATCGCCGCGAGCGAACGCCCAGGTGGCTGGCGGGTGATCGCACCAGCGGGCGGTCTCACTCGGGGAAGGATTCGGCCAGCGTCCTGAGGCCGGCCGTGTACTCGGCCCACCATTCCTCGTTCTGGTTCGCCATGCTGGTGGCCCTTGGCGGCGGCGCCATGCCCACCGAGCCGTCCGTCTGCTCGCGCACGATGTCGGCCTGACCGAGGTGGCGAGCCGTCTCGGCGATCACATGCACCAGGATCTGCCCGAGCGTGACTCTGCCCCGCTCGGGTCCCCACCAGGGCACAAACCCCGCCGCCGCCAACGGCAGCTCGGCGATGGTCTGGTCCGAATGCGCCCACACGCGCCGGTACAACGCGGTCACCCATTCGATGCTTTGGTCGGCGGTGGCCCACATGTCGGCGTTGTTGTCCCGCTCCGCTGACTCGAACATCCAGGGCAGTTCGTCGGCCCCTGGGCGCCCGAATACTGCGCCCAGGTAACCCGATTCCACGCTGGCGACATGCTTGACGATCCCTAACAGGTTTGAGCCGGTGACCGTCATCGGCCAGCGCGCGGCCCGCTCGCTCAGACCTTCCAGCTTCCACACCAGGCCGTCACGCTGTAGCTGGAGGTATCGCTGCAACACGCTCTTGATCTCGGGTGGTTCCTCGATGTGGTTCACGGGTTTCCTTGTCGTTATTGGTCCGGGCGGCCGGCGCGGCCGCGGGCTGCCTGGCCGGGAAGGGAACCCGTCCTTGAGCCGTTGGGACTTGGAGTGTCTATTTTACGGCGATGGTCTTCCTGGTTGTTTTCCCGCCGGCTTTGGCGACGATGACGGTCTTGCCCTTGGCCAGTGCTCTCACTTTCCCGGCCGCATCGACGGATGCGACCTTTGGTTTGGTGGATTTCCATGTGGCGGTCACGTTGGTGGCATCCGTGGGGGTGACTTCTAGTTTGAGGATTTTGTATTGGCCGACCTTCAGCGAGTTCACTTTAGTGGTGATGGCGGTCTCGGCGACCTTGACCGTGTCGCCTTTTGGGACCACCTTGATAGTCAACACCAATTTCTTGGCGCCTGGCGCCTTCAATGTTACTTTTGATGTGCCCTTGCTGAATGCTTTGACCGTGAGTTTCCCAGTCCCACCCACAGTCCAAGACACCTTTCCAGTGGCCTCGCCCTTGGCCGGGCTGGCGATCCGAGGTTTGGACGCGGTCCAGGTAGCTACCGCCCTATCCGTTGTGTCCGCCTCCCCGTAGACAGCGACCGGGATCTTGATGGTCGCCCCCACCGGGACTCGGACCGTAGCAAGCGCAGTCGCGAACCCAATAACTGCCGCATCCCGTTCAGCCTCAGCCTCGGTCTCATCCTCGGCCTCGCCCCCATCGGGTTGATCTTCACCTGGGTTGGTCTGCCCCCCACCTAACCCGCCTGGCCCAGGGGGAGGGTATTGGCCGGGGTCGAGTGGCGGAGTCTGGCTCGGACCCGGCGTCCTCCCAGGACTCGGGGTTCGGCCCGGATCTGTGAGTGAGGGCGCGGACAGAGTCCCCAAGTTCAGGCTCACTGGGCGGTGGACTGGCACGAACCTGTCATTCCCCAGACCCAACTGGGCATTGCCGCCCCAGCCCCAGACCTCGCCGGTGCCGGTCACCGCCAACGAATAGCCCCGACCAGCGGCAACGGCCACAACACCCGTTACTCCGGACACTCTTACCGGGTCAGCCCTGTAGGTGGTGGACCCGTCACCCAACTGCCCCCAGGTGTTGCTGCCCCAAGACCAGACCTCGCCTGCACGGGTCACCGCCAAGGTATGCTCCGAGCCACTCTCGCCGCCAACCGCCACCGTTACCACATCCGT
>JAIRXV010000009.1 GCA_031268115.1 Bifidobacteriaceae bacterium | reverse complement strand
ACGAAATACGCGTTCAACCCGTGGTCCACCAAACAATCCAAATACGCCTGCTCGGACTCCCGATGCTCCTCGGGAGTGATCGTGCCATCCTCCAACACGCCGCGAACAAAACCGCTCGCACCCTCTGCCGCCCGCTCGAACTCCGCCTGGTAGACACCGGCATCGCTGAGATTATCCCCACTCGAGCCAGTACATCCCACAACCAGACACACCGCAGCACAAGCCACAACTGACATCGGCCAGTCCCGACCATTCCAACGTAGGCGACACGACAACACGATCACTCCCTCAGATAGCAGCCTTGATAGAAAGCTCCAACGGTTCAATCAGATTACCCGGTACTCGGCGGCGCCGCTCGGATACGTGCCGTACTCCTTGGTTGCCACACTCCCCCCGACCGACTTCCAGGCCCCATAGTACGAGGTACCACTAGTGACTGAAGGTGGGCGCCAGTCGAGTCCTGGGACATAGCCCTCGGGATCGGTGTTTGGGCAAATCAATGACCCAGCCTGGGGTCATCAATCAGAGCAAGCAACACGTAGCCTCGGCCGGGACACGTCTCTATGGCGAAGTCCGCGTCACCCTGGCCGCGCAGCTTCGCCCGCAGGCGGGACACCAGCGTGCGGACTGTGCGGACGTCATCGTTTGCGTCCATACCCCACGCCCACTCGTAAAGGCGACCAGCCGGCACAGGCTCGCCCCGGTGACGGGCCAATGCGAGCAGGATCGCGAACTCGCGCGGTGTCAAGGATAGGTCCCGACCCCGGACGAAGGCCCGCATCGCCGAGATGTCCAAGGTCAGAGGCCCCATTTGGACGCTTGATGCGGGGCCGAGGCCCTCCGCTGCCCGCTCCGAGCGCCGCAACAACGCGCCCACGCGCGCCACGAGGACGTTGATGTCATACGGCTTGGACAGGTAGTCGTCACCGCCCGCCCGCAGGCCATCGATGATGTCCTCACTGTGGCCCTTGGCGCTGAGGAACAGGACGGGCAGGCCGGCGAGCGGGGAGCCAGGAACACGCAGCTCACGGCAGAATTCGACGCCATCGCCATCGGGCAGCATGATGTCCAGAACCATGAGGTCCGGGGCCTCGCTCGCGAGGATTTCGCGAGCACTGGCGATCGTGTCCGCGCCGAGCGTTCGATACCCCGCCTTCGCGAGCATCGCCCGGTTCACCCTCATGATGTGGGCCACGTCCTCCACGAGCATGATGGTCCGCGTCATGGCGCCGCCTTCCCGTCCACGCCGTCCCCATCCCCACCGTCCCGGACGTGCCCACCCGCCCCACCACCCAGCCCCTCGCCCCCAGCCACCGGCAAGGTGAACGCAACCCGCGTGCCCCGCCCGGGGGAACTGTCCAGCCGGATCGCACCACCGTGAAGCTCAACCACGTCCTTGCAGATGGCGAGCCCAAGCCCAGCCTCACCGTCACCGCTCACGCCCCGCTCAAACACGTGCGGGGCCAGCCCCGGGGCCACGCCATCCCCCGTGTCCTCGACGGCGAACTCCACCATGTCGCCCTGGGGGAAGGCGGTCAGGTGCACGGTCCCCAACCTGGTGTGGCGGTTCGCGTTGATGCACAGGTTGGTCAACACCTGGATCACGAGATCGGCACCGGCCAGCACGTCCGGGCAACTGGCCACCGCATCCACCTCCACCAGGTTGCCCCGGCCCTGGAGGATTGGCCGGCATAGCGCGGCGGCGCGCGTCAAGAGGCTGGCCGGGGCCACAGACACCCGTCCGATGGCGTCCTGCCGCCTGACAGACGTGGACAGGAGTTGCTCAACCATCATGGCGAGCCGGTTGGCTTCGACGGTGATGGTGAGGAGGTTCTCGGCCGTCTCCGCGTCCACGGTGCCGTCCTCCACCTGCGTGCGGGTGTATTGGGCGTAGTTGCTCATGACCGTCAGGGGTGTCCTCATCTCATGGCTGATCTCGGATAGGAATGCGCGCCGCATCCGGTCCCGCTGCTCCAGTTCGCTGGCTTGGCGGCGGGTTCGGGCCAGGGCCTGTTCGGCCCCTGCGAAATCCAGCGCGAGGGCCAGCATGTTGGTGAACACGAACACAACCATGCCCACCTGAACCAGGTTCAGATCGTCGTATTGGCCGGTGGATCGGTAGCGCGTGACATCGGTCAAGGTGGTCGCCCCGAGCACGCCCAGACCTGCCAACACGAGATATTGTCCGATGCCGCGCAAGGACCGGTCTTTCGCCATCAGCCAGCACATCATTGCAAAGACCCCGGCCACCAGGCCCAGGTACACGATCTGGAGCGTGGGGATGAGTTTGCTGTACACGGTGGATGGCAAGAACAACACCACCGCCATCCCCACGGCCAACAGCACCGCGTTCGCGATGGGGACGGCGCGGGGCAGTTGGCCGCGCACCATCCGGTTCAGGTAGGCCAGCAGGAAGAATACGAAGCTGAGGGTGGCGCATGCCTCCAGTCCGTGGGACATCCGCCACCCCATGTCGGGGGCCAGGACCATGATCAGCTTCTGGTCGATGGACGCGGTCCGCACCACGATCGCCAGGCAGGCAAGTGCGAACCACAAGAACTGCCGACGCCGGGATACCAGGAAGAAGCCCAACAGGAACATCCCGGCCACCAGCGTGCTTCCCAGGATGATCCCGCTGCGCAGGCGGTTCTTGTCCACCATCGCGGTGATTGCTCGCTGCGTTCCGAGGAACTGCGGGTAGAGCTGGCCGCCTTGGGCGTGGACAAACTCGGCGCGTTGCACCACGATCTCGCTGCCGCCGCGCTGGGCCGTGAAGTAGACGGTGTAGTAGGACGCCCCGGGAACGGTCGAGGTGGCGTCCGCGCCCGGCACGCCCACTTGGGTGAGCAGTTCGCCGTCCACCCAAAGCCGCTGGGAATAGGTGGCGCTGTAGGCGGTGAGCCCGTAGACCTCGCCGGGCGTCAGGTTGGCCACCAGCCGGTAGGTCCCGAACTGGCCTGAGTGTCGAGTGATGGGCTGGGGCGATTCCGCAACCCCGGCCGTGAAGTCCTCGGGCGTGTACAGCGCCGAGGGGTACCAGTCGAAACTCTGGGCCTCCACGCGCGCGATGGAGGAGCGGAAGTCGAAGCCGGTCAGTTGGGACGCGCTGGTCACCGGCACGGTCGGGCTCATCGTCGCAACCGAAAGGGCCACCATCGCCAGCGCCAGGGTGCAAATGGCGACGGTGGCGCCGATGAGCCCGCGGTGCTGCGCCGCCACCTGCCCAAGACCGCGCCCTATGCCGGCCCCACGCTCGGTGCCACGCTCGGTGCCACGCGTGCCGGTTCCACCGCTTGCGCTCACTGGCACCTCCTCGCCGTCCACCGTTGAGGCCGACCCCAGTGCCTGTCTCAGCGCCTGTCTCAGTGCAGGCGGGTGCGGATATCGGGGTTGACGCGCCCCATCGTAGGACCGCTTTTCCGTCGGCGCCTCAGGGGTTAAGACCCGTTAACGTCGTCCACCTCGCGGAGCCCAGTGGGACACCGCGTCGTGCGAGTCCCCTTCGCGACCGACTGAGCGGCTTCGTTGGCTCTTCTTCCCTGTCGGTGGGTGGTGGGGTTGCCGGTTCGCATCTCGCTGATGGGCCACTGCGTCTGCTCTTGTCTGGCGGATGTGCCCCTTGGGTTTGGTGTTGCGCGGTCAGTTTCGGGTGGTTCGGGGGCGGTGGTGTCAGTCGAACCAACCCGCTAGCTGCCTTCGTTGCTGAAACGTGTGCAGACGAGCCGAGTTTTCGGATCTCGGGGTCCCCGCAGGAGATTTTCCCGTAGCGCAGCGAAGGGAAAAGATCCCGTGGGGTGCCACTAGGTCGGTGCTGAACAGCACCAACCTAGCAATGCTAGCTGCTGCGTCTCAACTGGTCAGCGCGGTCTGCGCCGATGCAGTTGACGCAGTCGTCGGCCGCTTTATCGCCCGGCCTCCTAGGCACATCCCTGGAGTTCGGTGTCGGCGGTTGTGGTGCATGGAACTTGCCCTGTGGAGCCGACCTGAGAAACGAGGGCGAGGCACAGCGTCTTTCCGGTCTGATGCTGTCAGTGTTGACGGCCGTAAACGCGTTGGTCGCGATCAGGAAAAGACGCTCTGCCTCGCCCTCGTTTCAAACGTCCCTGAAATCTGACCGATCACATCTGTAGGTCGGGGATGTGGAGCTACTTGGGATCGGATCGGGGCCGCTGGTCCCTTGCCACGAGACGGCGATACGAGTCTGGGGCGGTCCACCCGGACCTGAGTGTCACCCAACCAGCACCCGCCGGGGCGGTCTAAGGCCCGCGTCAGGCGGTTTGGCGGTGTGTTTGCCTAGCGGTTTCGACCACCGTAAGGTGCGTCGGGATAAGTCCCGTGTTGGAGCGTGAAGCCGTTGACTCCCGAGGCGTTCACCTTCAAACTCGACCGGCCGAATATGTCGGCGGCCGAGCGCGCTCGTCACCTCCAGGTCGATGATGCTTGGAGCGATCAACGCCACTCGCGCGAGGCTGGCTTCGACCTGCGCCGCTCGCGTGGTGCCAGCCAGGAGATCCACCGCGGCGGGCGCATCGAGGACTGCGATCACGGCTGGGATGTGGACGGCCTGGTGTCGGCCATCATCTCGTCCACCGAGACGTCGAGGGGCGCGCGTCCGCCCTGTGCTCGACGGTTCTCTTCGAGCCACTCTGCCATGGTGGGCCTGGCCAGGTCCTCACGCAACAGGTCGGTCAAGTATTGGGTCATCGACTGGCCCCGGGCTCGAGAGCGCCGCGCGAGACCCCGGTGCAAGTCCTCGGGAAGGTTGCGAAGCTGGATGGTTGCCATGAACCCAGCGTTTCATCAACTGAAGCTTATAGACAAGCTGAAGCGCGGCTGAACTCGCCGCTGAGCCCCCCACCGCGATCCGAGCCCGCAAGGGGCCGCTATGCGACTCGCTCCGCGAGGTAGCGGCCGATGGCGTCACGCACGATGACGGACATGGCTTCCCCTGTTTGGGTGGCCACCTCGCGCAGCTCGGCGTGCATGGCGGGAGAGAGGCGCACTTGCAGGCGGGGCGAGAGTCCGCCCGGACCAGTGGCGTCCAGGCTGGGCCGCCCGGCGGTGCGAGCCTCGATGGCCGCACGGATCGCGGGATCGGAATGCTCCGCCAGACCGCGCAACATGGCGGCGTCATCGGCGCGGGATTTCGGGGTGGACGGGGTACCCGGAGCACGAGCCCGGCCGTCGCGTCCGTCTCGTTCGGCTTGCTCGGCCATGCGGGCGTAACGGAATTCTTGTTCAGATGACAGCACCATCAGTCAGATGTCCTCCTTGAGTCGATCGAGAATCTGGTCAACGCGGTGATCGCGCCGGCGTTGCTCGGTGATGCGGTCGACGTGAAAGACGACCAGACCATCGGGTTGTACGACCTCGGCAATCACTTCGAGGATCTCACCCCGAACATCGGTGCGTGGTCCGATCCACAGCCGCAGCCCGGGCGTACCTTCGTAGTCTTCGACGTGGACTATGGCGCCCAGGATTGCGGTGATCGCGTCTTCGGGTTCGAATCCGTGTTTGAAGGCGCTGGCGGCCCACACCACGCCCAACGGGTTCCTCTTCGCCACCGTCAACCTCCCTTCCGAATATTGTACAGACGCAATTGGCGCGCGCTGAGCACGAGGTGTCGCTCGCATACCCACTCCCGGCCGAGGCGTTAACTCTCGTTAACTCGCGCCCCGCACCCGCCCTGCCACCCGTAGCGTGCTGGTGCCTTGCGCCAACCCTGCGCACCCCGACTACGTCTGCCACTGGCGGCATGCAACGAAGCGAGGACACCCGTGAACCATCCCTCTCACCTTTCCACCGGCCGTTCCCCCCAATCCTCGGGGCGCTCAGGACCCGCCCACCGTGCACGATGGCGTCGCTCAACCATCGCCGCAACCACCGCCTTGGTCTTGGGCGTGGGCGCGTTGGTGGCCACGGCCGCCCCGACGGTGTTGCCCACACCTGACCTGGCCGCTGCCGCGGCGGCCCCGGCCGCGCCCATCGCGCGTCTGGCCGCGGCAGCGACCTCGGACTCGACCGTGATCTTAGACGGCGGCATCAAGGTCAACGTGTCCAGGACCGAGGTCAACAATTCCGACATCGGCGCCGGGGGTCTCGACATCTCCTTCAACATCTCCCTCGCCAACCTCGACGGCACGCCCTACACCGGCACACCCGCCCGTGAGGGAGATGTCTCTGTGTCCTACCGCATCCTTGCTGGCAGCCTCAAGGAGGGCTACCACCTCACCCGTGGAAGCGACACCGCGGCGAGCGGAACGCTGACCATCCGCAATGGCGATACCCGCTCCCTTTCGGAGACGGTCACGTTGCGCTACCACGATCCGAATATCGCGGCCAATGGTCCCGATTCCCGGTGGCTTGGCCCGCGCAGCTTCTTTATCCAGTTCTCCAATCCGGTTGGCGCGCCCATCGTTGCCTGGCCCGCAGACGGTCAGTCCGCCCTGGCCCAGGACAAGATTGGCGGGCTTGTCGCCGTCAGCGTGATCGGCGACTTCGCCATGTTGAACTACCGGGTGACTGACCCAAGCGGGAGCCGTGGAATTGACGGCGACAACTGCGCGTCCATGGGCCATCCGCCTGGGTGGACCTGTTACCTGCCATTCGGCGAGGATCCGCAGAGGCGGATCCCACCCGCATCAGCGCAATCGTTCGCAGAGGCGGACGGCGTCGCGTTTCCCGAAGGGACCCGCGTAAGTGCCCATCTCAACTCTTTGTCGTGGACCCGCGCCGAGGGTTCGAATACCTGCGACTTCACCGTCGCTGCGGCATTCCCGCCCAACAATTCTGCCGAGGATTGGATCATCGGCGAGGTTCATTCGGGGACGGGTACCTACAGTGGTGGAACCTGCGGCGTTGGGCTGTCCGGGGCGCCCGGGACAGCGGTGGACTTCGGCGATTTCTACATTCCGCCCGGAAGAGAGTGGAGCGGTCTCGTTTTCGAGATTGACGGCGAGATCCGGGCCAATACGCGCCCCCACGACATGGACTTGGGCGTGCTCGTAAGCGATGAGTTTCCAGCGCCCCACGTCGTGGCGGTGTCGGTGCCGAGCTTGGGCGGGGACACCTACAAGGCCGGGACCACCGTTCCGGTGACCGTCGATTTCTCCCAGCCAGTGATGATGTTCGCGGGCGAAGCCTATCTGCGGTTATCCCCGACCAGTCCCGCGAGGTACAAGGTGACCCAACCCAACAACAAGGGATACTCCGGCTCCCCGATTGGCGGCTACGAATATCCCATTTCCTCGTCGGTGACCTATGGGTTCACCATTCCGGCCGATGCGGAAGTCGACGATTTCTCCCACGCGGTGATCGAGTTTGACGTGTTGGGTGATTACGCCAACGTCCGGAGCATCCTCCGGTGGTACAACCTCGACCAGAACCAAGGCGACCGCACCGTGAGCGGCCTGGCCGGGACGCACGAACCCAACCGCGCCTTCGGCCCCCTGGTGCAACAGGGCTACCCGTGGTCCCCGGATGTCGAAATCGTCCTCCAGGCCACCACCCAGAATGGGCCAGACGCTCGGCACTGGCTGCTGCAGGAATCGCAGTGGACGCAGAACCCCGACGGGACGAGGGTGATGGACAACATCGCGATCCGGGCGTTGAACTCGGGCGTCGACTACCCCCTGACCATGGGCGGAACAGGCCAAGACGAAGGCTCGGTCTTCGAGGCACGTATCTCCGCCCGGGACATCGACACGCGCGAAACCTATATCCTCATCCGCCGAGAATCGCTCAGCGCCCCGTGGCGATACGTCCCTAGCGTCGAGGCGAGGACCATCACCGCGAATTGGGCACCCAGGTACGCCACCGAGGCTTCCCTGGTCACGGACCTCTATCCCGCAGGCGGCGTGTACTACACGGGCGATCTGGAAGCGAACCTGGCGGCGAGAATCGGTCCGGTCGACAACACGGCAGCAGTGACCTGGACCAGCTCGGACCCCACGGTGGCCACGGTCGCGGGCGGCAACCCCACCGGTGACCGCACCGTCCGCCCAGCGCAGGTCGCCTTCACCGGCAAGCCCGGCGCGGTGTCCTTCACCGCGACCGTCTCCAACACCTCCACCCAGATATTCGCCACGTTGACAACCCCCCAATTCCAGGTCACGGACGGCGCGTCAGCTCCCACGGTCACGTTCGTAGGCACGCAGCGCACACCCGTCGCGGCGCAAAACCAACCGCTGCTGGTCTCGTGGTCGGAGAACATCAGGGCACGCGACCCATCCGCACGGTTCCTGGTCGAAGTGTTCGAAGGCGACCACGCCGCCCCAGACCAGATCCCCGCGGGCGCCCGGCGCGTGTTCGCCCAGATAGTCAACGGGCTCAATGCCACGACCATCCCAGCTGGAACCCTGTCAACCCTGTCCGATTCCGGAGCCCCCGCCTACACGGTGCGGGTCGAGATCTCGTCCACCTCCGTGAGCGGTGCGCGAACCCCGGCCGTCGCCCCCATCGTCGTGGTACCCGCGAACGCCTCCGTGGCGATCGCGCGCCTCGACCGGTACGCCATCACCGACACCACCGCCGAGGTGCCGATCTCGTGGGCGTTTGAGAACGCCATCGGCGGCCACACCGAGTTCTCGCTCACCGTGAAACGCGGGGACGATGTACTGGCCACCCTCACCGATCCGGCCCAAACCACCTACACCCTGCCCATCACGAAGGTGCCGCAGGACAAGATCAAGGAGGTCTACTCCCTGCAAGCGGCCGTCCGCAACGACACCGATCCGGCAGGCTACCTGGGCAAGGATTCGGCGGTGATCGAGGTCTACCGGGATGGGTCCCTCGCCATGCTGGCCAACGGCCAAGAGACCGGCCAAGTGACGCTCGGCGTGGACTATCAGGACGGAATGAGCGTGCAACAAATCCGCGACCTCGCGGGGCTCTCAGCCGCCTTGACCGTGAACTACGCGGACTTCAACAACTCGGCCGGGACCGTCTCAGACCGTGTGCGCTGGGATTCATCCAACGCCTCGGCCATCGCCGTGGGCCACAAGACCACCCAGGGGTTCGCCTCGATCGGGGACCTTGGGTACACCACCTATTCCCCGTACGACAAGATGCTTCTCGCCGGGCTGGAAGACGGACGAGCGGTCATCCAGGTGACTCACGCCGCCACGGGTCTGACCGATGACATCGAGGTGGACGTGACCACCTTGAGGAACAAGCTGTACCTGTTCACCTTCGACAAGCCCCAACCGTTCACTCTGACCTGGACCAACGGCAACGGCAACCGGACCGTCAAGGTCTTCGGACCGGACGGCACGGCCGTCATCTACGAGGAGTCCGGCATCGCTTCGGACGTCAAGGCGGTCTGGCGCGACGAGGACGATCCGGACGGCGCGACCACTTACAAGGCACAAGTGGCCCAGGCCAACCTCGAATCGGGCGCGGGGAACCCGCTCTTGAACGAGCCATTCACCACGAACATCGCGCGGACCCGTGCGTTGCCCAAGCTGCCCCTGTCGCTGAAGGATGAGCAGGGCAACGCCTATACCGGACCGGTGGTGGTGCGTGGCGCGGCCTTCAGGGGCGGTCAGTTGTGCCCCGACACGGTCGAGGACAATGCGCTGGCCCAGGCATGGACCCCGGACGCCTCGGGTCGGCTCATGGTCTCCTTCGATGAGCAGGACATGACGGCGCCCGGTGAGAAGCTCACCGCCGATGACGTCATCGAGTTGGTCATCGAAGTCACCCCCGTGGACACGTCCTACCGTCCCGCACTCGTCGCGGTGACGACCTCCGATCCGGCGACGCTGCAGGAGAAAGCGGCTCCCGGCGTCGTCAACTTGGCGAAGGTCCCGGCCGGCCCGGCTGTGCCCTTCCTGGCCCGGATCACGCATGACGTGGGTGATCCCGCTGTGCCAGTCCAGGCGCCTGGGGAGGGCGTCGAACACATCGGCCCGTCCAATATGTACCCGGACCAGACGTTGAAGACCGTGGTGAGCTGGGCGGGAACCGGGCTAGCCGCTGGAACTGGAGCGGTTGAGGCGAAATCCTCGATCTCGGCCGAGGGCCGCGCCCTGACCGGGCAAACCTCCAGCGTCGCGAACTACCCGTTCACAGCCAACAAGTACACCCTCATCACCACTCGCCTCACGGCGGACACTCTTCAGAGCGGCGGAGTGGGCAAGGGCCAGACCGCCATCGGCCATATCAAGGTCTACCGCGAGGGGTCTTCGACCCCAGCGGCGGCCATTCCGCTGGCGTTTGACCTCGTCAACTTAGTTGGCGTGACCGAAGCGACCAAGGACCCGACTTTGCAGGCGGACGCGGACGCCGCCGTCGCATCGGTTGAGGCGATGCTCCAAGGCGGCAACAGCACCGAGAGCGGCGGCACGGGCAACGTGCTGAGCGACACCACCCAGAAGGTGCTGGGACGAGTCTCCAGCAACTTCGGGGTGGGCAAGGCCAGCTTCACGGTCGTTGCCACCGAGGATCCGATGGTCCTGCGCGGAACCCTGCAAGTGGGTGTCGCGCTCAACGGGGACGGCGAGCCGGACATCGCTTTCGACGTAGGAGGCATGGAAGCCGAACTCAAGCTCGTGCCCACGCCGGCGGACATCCAGGGGCTCGTTGAACTCGCGGCGAACCCGATGTCGGCGCTCATGCCATTCGAATACGGCTACAACTACGGCGTCAAAGGCGGACTGGACATCGAGTTCCGATGGGTGCCCGAACCGGGGAACTCCTCGGGCGGGCACTGGACCCTCGGAGTTGTGGGCGGGCAGGTCTCGGGCTTTGGCTCTGTCAACGCGCGCGCGTTTATGAACCTGCCCGTGCTCATCATCCCGGTCACCGCCTCGGCCTCCGTCGAGGCCAAGATCGAGGCCGGCGTGCGCATCACCCGGCCCAGCACTGCTCCATCCCAGTTGGACCGGCCCGCGTCCTCCCTGACCGACATCTTCATCACGTGGAACGCCCAGGTGGCGGTCGGTTTGTTCGTGGGGGTTGGGTTCGACTCCTCGGTGGTCACCGCCAAGGTGGGCGTGGAGGGCACCCTGACAGGCAAATTGGAGGGCCGCTACCTTATGCGCTCCTACATGGGGAGCCTGCAATCGTCGGTCCAGGCCAACTCGCGTACCTACCCACTCAAGTCGCTCAACTCCCACACCTTCGGCCTGGACGGAAAGCTGGCGATCAAAGCCGTGGTCAAGGTGTTGTTTGTTGAGGGGAGCATCACCCTCATCTCCTGGGAATTCTCCAAAGACCTGTGGAAATCCGGGGCCTATGACCTGATCGACCAGTGGGTCAGGGACAACGGGGTCAAGCTGGCAGGGGTCCAACCCACGGCCGATGGCGGCGCGACCGTCTACACCGTGGAGCCCGCCGTCTTGACCACGCAATCCCGCGACTACCTCAAGACGGCCGCGGGGACGCCATCGGCGGCGGGAGCCGGGCTGTCCTCGCTGGCAACGCCATCGTCCCTGTTGGCGGCGGCACTCGGCCCCGAGGCGAGCATCCTGGACGAGACGCAGTACCCCTACGCGGCGCCGCAGACCACCCGGGACGGCCAGCTCGTGGCCTACTTGTCCGATCAGGGTTCCACGGACGTCAACGACACCCGCGTGTACTACACGGCGGCGGGGTCCACCGATACCGAGGCCCACATCCTGTCCGATCCGACGGCCGACGCCCAGAACAACCCCAGCGGCGCGGCCCTGCCGGACGCTGACCTGGTCATGGACGGCACCCAATCCTTCCAGGCCGCCGCCTGGGTCCGGTCCAAGGACGCGATACCCGCGCAGGTCACGGACGCGACCGTTCTGGACATGATGGCCGACACCGAAATCTACGCCGCCGTCCACACCGGCGGGGTCGGCGGGGCGCACGCCCCGTGGTCCGTGACCCGGTTGACGGACAATTCTGCCGCCGATGTCGGCCCCCAAGTGGCCGCGCTCGGCACCCGCGCGGTGGTCGCGTGGACCAGCCCGCAAGGCTCAGGAGTGGACCTGGAGGGCGTTGACCAAGCGGGCGGGATCAACCTCGAAGGCATGTTCCAGTACAACGACCTGGGCGACAAGTTGCAGGTCAAGGTGTTCGACGGAAACGATTGGGACACCGATCCGATCACCGTGTACACCTCGGCCGCCGCGGGCGGAGCCGTCAAGGGCCTAAACACGGCGATGCTCGACAACAACACCGCCGCTATCGCCTACCAAGTGGACCTGTCCGAGGGTGAGGCCAGTGACACCGGCTCAGAGATCCGCGTCGCCGTGGTCAAACTGGACTCCCGCAGCGTGGTCAGCGATCTACGCTTGACAAACAACGCCACCCCTGACACGAACCCGCAGGTCACCGTTGCCGAAATCGACGGCGCCAAGCGGTTCGTGGTGGCTTGGCACGCCGTGGACGAGTTCTCCGGCTCCGACATCCGCGTCGAAACGATCAACCCTGACGGGACCGTCTACTCCGGGTTCATCACATCGATCGCCCTCGCGGATGACGACACTTCGGTGGGGGAGACCTTCCGGTTTGTGCGCGGCGACAACCTCGACGTACGCTCCCTCGCCCTGGTCACCGCGACCAACCCCGAGGCCACACCCGATGGCGTGGGTCGCGGGCAGGTGAAGGTCATCCGGTTCGCGCAGTACGGCGGCGAAGTGCTGCCCAGCCCGGCCGTGTCCATTGTCACCTACGCTCCAGGGGAGGTGGCCGAACACATCGACGCCTACACGGCGCCCGGGACCGAACGCATCTGCGTCCACGCCCTCGTCACCGAGTACTCAGCGGACGCTGATCCAGCCAGCGGCTACTCCTACGACTGCGGCCGGGCCGATAACGCCATCACCGTTGACGATGTGTCCGTCCCCGCCGATGAAGTCATCCCCGGGATGCGGCTGGAGGTGCCGTTCACCGTCCGCAACACCGGCGTGGGTGTCATTGAGAGCGTGCGGGTCAGCGGGTTCGGCGCCACTCCGACCATCATCGACGGCCTCGCTATTGCGCCGGGACGGTCCGAGGTGGTCTGGATGCCCTACACCGTCCCCGCCACCGTGGTGGACGTGCAGTGGGCCCTGATCGCGACCTTTGACGCGGGCGGGCTCGGCGGGGCGGGAACGCCATCGGTCAGAGGAACCCTGCGTTTGGCCGTGCCGGACCTCGGCATCTCTCAGGCGGCCATTGTGGCCTCCGGCCAGTCCAAGCGGACCGTGCGGATCGCGGCCTACAACGCATCGACCGCCGCGCTCCCCGCTGGCGCCAAAGCCCAGGTGGGGCTGTATACGGATGGCGAGTTCACGGCATCGTCCGAGGTGGACTCCGTCACCCTCA
>JAIRXV010000490.1 GCA_031268115.1 Bifidobacteriaceae bacterium | reverse complement strand
GCTCAAGACAGCAATGCTCGACCAGCGCACTGCCGCGATCGCTTATCAAGTCAACGCCACCGGCGATGATTCGAACGCCGACGGCTCCGAGATTCGGGTCGCGGTCATAGACATCGAACGTGGGCGGATAACGAGCGACCTCAGGCTGACAAACAACGACACCGCCGACGATAACCCGCAGATTACGGTCGCCACCGTGGACGGCGCCAAGCGGTTCGTAGTCGCCTGGCATGCGACCAGCGCTACGGGCGGATCGGATATCCGCTTGGAAACGATCAACCCCGATGGGACGGTCTATCCGCAGTTCGTGACCTCGCTGGCGTTGGCCGACGACCAGGCGGCTGTCGGCCAGTATTTCCGGTTCGTGCGCGGCGAAGCGCTCGATGTCGCTTCGCTGGCCTTGGTCACCGCGAGGAACCCCAAGGTCACCGCGGGCGCGGTCGAAGCTGGCGCCGTCGATGTCATTCGGTTTGCCGAGCACGCCGGCCAGGTGTACCCGTCATCGCCGGTCGAACTGTTCTCCTACAACCAAGGTCAGGTGGCCGAAAGTATCGACGCCTACTCCTTCCAGGGCACCGGCCGGATCTGCGTTCACGCTCTGGCCACCACCTACGTGGTCGGGGCCGAGCCGGCGGGTGGCTACTCATACCGGTGCGGTCAGGCCGTGAACGCCATCGTCGTGGATGAGATCGCGGTGCCAACCTCAGAGGTAATGCAGGGAGTCACCTTGCAGCTTCCCATCGCCGTCCACAACCGCGGCGTGAACATCATCGAGAAGATCGAAGTGGCCGGGTTTGGGCCCGATCCATTCGAAGTGGATGGGTTGGTTGTCCCGCCGGGCCGTACCCAGACCGTCTATCTTCCATACACGGTGCCCACGGTAGTGGTCGACGTAGATTGGCAAGTCAAGGCCACTTTCGCAGCCGCCGGCCCGAGCGGTCCCAACGCGGCCCCGGTCACAGGAACGCTCCGCTTGGCGGTGCCCGATCTGGGATTGTCTCAGGCAACCGTGGTCGATGCGGGACAGACCACGCGCACAATCCAACTGGCCGCATTCAACGCCTCTGCGGCGGAGGTGCCCGACGGCGCCACCGTTAATGTTGGCCTTTACAGCGATGCCGATTTTACGGAGGCCACGAAACTGGCCTCGACCACGCTTTCCGACGCCGATATCGCGCTGCTAGCGGGCGGTCAGACCACTAAACAGTTGACCTGGTCTTTCCGGCCCGGTGCGATACCGGCTGGGGGCACTCGGTTGTTCGCTAAGATCGAAGCGATCGACTCTCAAGGCCAAGTCGTTGCCGAATACGTCACGGATAACAACACTGCCTCTATTCCAATCATGGATCTTTCCGGTGTTGGCGCGTCAGGCCGTTTCGGCGCCGTTGTCCGGCTCGACAACTCCGATCCGTCGCATTCTGAAGCCGATTTGGCGATCACAAACTACCATTCGGCTCCCGCAGCACCTGGAACGGCCACCGTGACACTGCTGGACGCGGACCAGAACGTCATCGAACAACGCCAACTCGACCTGACCGCTGAGATCGCCGTGGAGCAAACGACCACGGAACGGATCGTGTTCACCAAGGTCGGGGTGGACATTCTGGTTGAGTTCTGGGAAAACCCGTCCAGCCCAGTGATCGACGCTCAGCCGCCGGCCAACCTTGTGGTGAATCAGTGCAGTCCAATAGAGCTGACCGTGGGCGCACACCTAGCGCCAGGGGCGTCCGGCGTTCTCACGGTGGACTGGTTCAACGGCGGCAACCCAGTTTCGGGTCAGCACGCGACGACGCTTCGCATAGCCGAGGCCGGCCCCGACGATGCCGGCAGGTACTCTGCGGTTCTCACCAACCGGATCGGGTCCAACGCCACCGCTATAACTACCTCGACCACCCAAGTCGTTGTCGTACCGGGGCCACCCGGAAACATCTGCCAGTCAGTCCCCGGCGATGGAGATCCTGGCGCCAAAGAACCGGATTCGGTGGGCCCAGGTGGCACGACCGGGATCCCGCCAGCCCAGCCCATCGACCCTGGCACCAGCCGCTCGACTGGGGCCGAACCGATATCGGTTGCGATCTCTCGGGTGAGCACTCAGCTGCCTGGACCGACTCGGATATGGGTGGGTCAATCGCTTCAGTACCATGCGACCGTCCGGCCCGCAAGCGCAGACCAAACTGTCGTTTGGAGTTCGTCGAAGCCGACGGTCGCCGCAGTCGATGCTACGGGCTCAGTGAAGGGGTTAGGGGAAGGCAAGACAGTTCTGAGGGCCGTCGCGGCAAACGGGGCGGCCGCCACTAAGACCATCAATGTCGTGAAGAGAGTCACCAAAGTGGCGGGGCCTGTCTCTAAGGCAACACTGGTTAAGGGTACCTCGATGAAGATTCCTGTCGTTGCCTATTCGCAGGTGGGCGGTAAAGCGAAACTAACATGGAAATCGTCCAGGCCGAAAGTTGCCAAGGTTTCCCTCAACGGAAAGGTAACGGCGCTGAGTCCGGGCCGGACCACAATCACTGCCACGGCGCTAAGCGGCAAGCAGATGCGGATGGTGGTAAAGGTCGTCGCGAAAGCTAAAGTCGCATCTCGCGTAAGCGCAACCCTGGCCGGCGAGGGAGCGAACATTTGGGTCAAGACCGAACTAACCCCCAACGGCGCGACTGTCGCCAAGGCGCCGATTTTCAGATCGTCCAACCCGAAAGTGGCGACAGTCGACGCGGCCGGCCGGATCGAGGGTAAGAAGGCCGGCAAGGCGACTATCACCGTGCGCTACGCAGGAAAGGTGGTCAAGCGGAATATCGCCATCGGGCAATGAGACGGCGGTTCGCGGGTCGTATCGCCCAGGCCGGCCCGACCGCGGACCGCGGAACAACCGGACCGCAGCGGACGGCACGGCTGCGGTTTGGGCATCGACCACTCGGACGGCACCCGCCATGGGGGACACTGAAGGGTATGTGCGGACGCTACGCCAACTACCACTCGACGGACGCAGTGGTCCGGGCCTTTGGGATCGACCGGATCGCCGAATCGTTCGAGCCTTCGTGGAATATTGCCCCGACCCAGCGAGTCGCGATAATCCGGGACGATGACGGCCCACACCCGCCCCAAGACGGTGTCGCCTCGGTGGCGAGACTGCGGGAATTGGGCGTTGCCCGATGGGGTTTGGTCCCGTCTTGGGCAAAGGTCCTGGCGGACGCTCCCCTCCTGATCAACGCGCGGAGCGAAACCGTGACGACTAAACCCGCGTTTCGGGCCGCGGCGTCTCGGCGGCGCACCATAGTGCCCGCCTCCGGCTACTACGAGTGGCAGGCCCAAGGCCGCGGACCCAAGACGCCGTTCTTTCTTGCGCCGCAAGATGGCGCCGCCATCGGGTTTGCGGGTCTTTACGAATGGTGGCGACCGGCATCGGCGGCGGGAACACCCGAAGGCGAGGACGGTCAGGATTGGCTGTGCTCGGTGGCGATCATAACCCGCGCGGCCAACGACACTCTGGGGCACATCCACGATCGAATGCCCGTTGTGGTGCCGCAGGACCTGGTGGATGCGTGGCTCGACCCGACCCTGACGGATCGAGGCGAGGTTGGCGCGCTTGTGGGGGCCATGCCGCCGCCTGCGCTGGTCCCCCGAGAAGTCTCCCGCGAGGTCAATTCAGTGCGCCACAACTCTGCCGCCTTGATCCGCCCCGTAGGCCCACAAGGGGAGCAAATGCGCAGCTCAACCGAAGGGTAAACCTGGGATTGAGATGTCTGTCAGGACAAGGATCGCGCCCGTTACGAGAACCGCCAGCATGATCACCGCGCCCACCACGATGGCCACTCGCGCTGCGGTGGAAAGACGGCGCGGGCGGTTGGAGGGGGCAGCGGAAG
>JAIRXV010000482.1 GCA_031268115.1 Bifidobacteriaceae bacterium | reverse complement strand
CACCGCCCTAACGGTGGGGTTCCCACTCGTCATCGTCGTCTTCGGGGTAGGGCTCGTAGGCGAACTCCCCGTCAGACTCGTCGCCACTCGCACCTGACAGCTCCCGTTCCAACGCACGGTAGTCCGTGTCAGGTGTGTAGTACTTGAGTTTGCGAGCGACTTTGGTTTGCTTAGCCTTTTGACGGCCGCGCCCCATGGCGTGACCCCCTTTTGAAACTAGGCGTGGCGCTCGCGACGCGTGCGGAGCAGCCCCGGTGTGTTGGCATGGACGTATGGCATTACGTTACAAGACCTTGGCCACTCGCGTCGAGCCGACGCGGCGATCGCCCGCTACCCCCAGCCAAGTTCGTGGATGCGTTCCTCGTCGATCCCGAAGTAGTGTGCCACTTCGTGGACCACGGTGACGACCACCTCGTCCACCACATCCCCAGGTGTTTCGCAGATCGCGAGGATCGGTTCGCGGAAGATCAGGATGCGATCGGGTAGCGCCCCGATCCCTCCGAACCCGAAACGCTCAGTCAGGGGCACGCCATCGTAGAAGCCTAGAAGGTCCGGTGGTTCCCCAGGTGGCGGCAAGTCTTGAACGATGACGGCCACGTTGTCGAGTTGGGCGCTCACTTCGGGAGGTAGCAGGTCGAGCGCCTGGCCGACGCACCACTCGAACTGTTCGGGCGACATCTCCATGGCCATCCCCCCATCATGCCGCGCTCTGGGGCGATCGGTCCGCTCTGCGGTGTTCGCTCTGTGGTGTTCGCTCCTCGCTTTGCGGGTCACCCGGAGGCACACGTATGATGCGGTGTCGCTTTGCGCTTGGCCGTATCGCCTCGCGCCTGGCCCCCATCGTCTAGCGGTCTAGGATTCCGCCCTTTCACGGCGGCGGCACGGGTTCGAACCCCGTTGGGGGTACACAGGGTTGAGGCGGGCGGCGTGGTGTGTCGAGTGTCGAGTGTCGAGAGGAAAACGAGCGCCGCATGCAGTAGCATTGGCCCTCGGTCTTTCGAGGCCCCGTGGCGCAGTTGGTTAGCGCGCCGCCCTGTCACGGCGGAGGTCGCGGGTTCAAGTCCCGTCGGGGTCGCTGGATGGATGGCTGGTGTCCGTTAGCCGTCTGTGCACGGCTGGGTAGCTCAGTTGGGAGAGCGTCCGCCTGAAAAGCGGAAGGTCACCGGATCGATCCCGGTCCCAGCCACCATCGCGATGCTGGCCAAATGCGTGCTCTGATCTGCACGAACACTGGTCGCATCGGTCGCCCGCCAAGGTGTCGAGTATCTAGGTCGGTGCTGTGCTTTGACTCGCTTGCGACCCAATTCGGGCGTCTTGGCGCATCAGACGGGCGCATGCGGGCCAACTGGAACCCCGGAATGTGCGTTCGCGTGGATGCCCCGCACATGAACGGGTATGGGTAGAAGCCGAGTGGCGCAGAGCCCATCTCACCTTTCGAGACGGGTCGCATGGGAGGGGGCAGTGGTTTGTTCGATGGATGGGGGCGCTGGTGTCATGGGGGCGCTGGGCGCAAGCGTGACGGCCGGGGCGGTCCGGAAGTACCACACCGCGAAGGGGTCCCCGTATCGAATCCAGTGGACCGGTGCTCCGGGAGCGTGAGCGCGAGGGCGTCACCCAGGATTGTGTGGGTTTCGTCTATGTGTGGGTGTTCCAGGGTGGGGTGAATGGTAGGGGTGGTGGCATGCGGTGGGTTTGTCCGAGGGCGCTGACGATGGTTGTGATTCCCGTGGTCAGGTCTCGTTCCCAGGTCCACCCAGCCAGAGTCATAAGCCTGTGGTGTAGGCGGCATAGGGGTTGAAGGTTCGATGCGGTGGTTTGTTCGATGGCGGGTTGGGTGGGGTCGAATGGTGTGCGGTGGTCGAGGTCGGCGCGCCACGCTGGGCAGCGGCACCCTGGGACCGGCAGGTTTCGTCTCATTGCCAGGTGGAGTGTTGGGCGATGTCTCTGACCTGGGTGGCTGGGATCGGTCCGTAGCCGTTGAGGTTGGCGGGTAGGTTGTCCAGTCCGAGCAGGGTTGAGGCGTTGGTGTGGATTACCAGGCGAAGTCGGGGTGCTCTTGAGATTGGCTGTAGGTGTTCGGTGTTCGCGTTTGGTGCGAACAGGTCGGCCAGGACGGTGGTGAAATACCACCGTCCTAGATGTTAGCTGCCGCGTTTCGGCAGGTCAGAGCTACGCTCTTCCCCGCTGACGCGGTCGGACCCCGGTTATTCACCGGCGTCCTAGTGGCACCCCACGGGATCTTTTCCCTTCGCTGCGCTACGGGAAAATCTCCCGGGGGACCCCGAGATCCGAAAACTCGGCTCATCTGCACACGTTTCAGCAACAAAGGCAGCTAGCGGCACCCCGCGGGATCTTTTCCCTTCGCTGCGCTACGGGAAAATCTCCCGCGGGGACCCCGAGATCCGAAAACTCGGCTCGTCTGCACACGTTTCAGCAACAAAGGCAGCTAGGGTTCGGCACCGTCATCGGACGCGTGTAGATGTACGCGAGATTCGAGTTCGCGGGTGCCGGGCTCGCGACCATCCCGACCGGCTCCGCGGGACCGGTTGCCACGACATCCCCGCGGCGACTCGGAGCGCTATACGGTATCGTGATCGCGGCAATGATCGTCTTCGTATTGTGCGTGAAAGAGTGCTTCAATGGCGATAATGCGGTTCTATAGGCGTTATGGACGGGCGGTGGCGGCAGTGTGTGCGCTATCGCTCGCGGTGTCGTTGGCCCTGGGCGTCACGTCCGTGGACATCGATGGGGAGCGGTTTGGGATGTTGTATGTGTGGGGAATGGGGATCGGCATTCTGCTGACGACCGTTGCCGGGGCGCTGCCGCGCGCCCGCCTCTCGTTGGTTTGGCTGGCGTTCCTCGGTGCCGGTTGGGCAGCTGCTGCGGCCAGCGGGCCAGGTGTGGCTAGTGGGCTGGCAGCGGTGCTCTCGTGGGTGACGGCAGGAGTCTGCACGGTCTTTGCGATGGCAGTGTGCGCACTACATTACGACGTGTCTCAACACAGGCCGGTGTCCCGGCTGTGACGCGAACGAAAAGGCATTTAGTGATTGCATTTGAGTTGTGGGCAGTTCGAATGCTTAGTGCTGGGCCTTTTCGGATAAGGGCGCGCACCTTCCTGTTGGTTATGGCTGGAGCGAGTACATTTGGTGCGATCACTGCGATGTTCGTGGGATTCGCAGGAGTTTCGACGGCGCATGCACTTGTCCTGGAGCTTGCGCCTGGGAGCACTGAGCGCCTTACGTGGGGCACAGTTGTCCTATTGGGCTTTGCGCTGATATACCTGGCGGTTGGGGCGGTGCTGAGGGAGGCTTTTTCGCGGGCACGGTTGGCGGTTCGCGGATCCCCTACGAGGGGTTTGTGGGTGGCGCTTGACATTCCCTTGCGGTGCGTGGTTGGGGCGGAGCGCGGAACGGAGCAGGCGTCTCGATTCCTCGTCATCGTTGGATTCGTTGCTGGAGTGGCGGGTGCCCTTGCGAGGGTTGGTGCACCGTTGGCCGGTGCGGCTGCGGTGGGAACGCTGGGGATTGCCGTGCTTGGAGAAGCAACAAGTCATGTGATCGCGCTCAGAACGGCCGCTCAGACGACAGCCCGGCGGGCCCCACCTGGGCTGTGGGAGCTTTACCTAGCGGTCTTGGGACTGCTTGTTGGACTGGCGCTGCCTAGCGTCCTCCGCTTTGTTCCGAGCGTGGATGCCAGTCGCGTGCCTGGCATTCTCACGGGCGGTGGAGCGGGAGCGCTTCGCGCGGTGGCGGGAGCGCTGGTTGCCGCGGGATTGGTCGGTGCCGCTTGCGCCGTGCGAGGGATCATTCGGGCACCGGTTGGAGACGTGCCAGCGCTCGCAGTCGACGCCGCGTCCGTCGTGGCGGAAGGAGTGACCTTCGGGCGCCTGACGGGGAAGCCGGGGGCGTTCGGCGCGGTCGCTTGGGGAAACGGCTCGATGACGGTGCAGCCGGCGGCCTTGAGCGCGTTCCGGGCCTTGCTCGCCGGATGCGGGGTCGCGGTTGGCGTCAGGTTGAGCGTCGGCCCGGTTCTACGCGACGCCGTTGTTAGGGGCTTGCCCATTGCGTCTGCGGCGCACGCCATTGCAGTCGTGCTTGTCGCCGCGCTTTCGGGCTTCGTGGCGGTGATCGCCGTCGTGACCAGCGGCCAAGCCAGGCGCCTATGGCAGTATCGGGCGTTGTGGGAGCAAGGCCACGGGGCGGTGACGCTGTGGTCGGCCCACATTGCCGGCGGTGTGGCGCAGAGCGCCCTGCTTGGCGGCGTTGTCATGATCGGCCTGGCGGCACTGACCGGACGGGTCAGCGTTACCGTTCTCGTGGTGGCGACGGTGACGGTCCTTGGTGACCACCTCGCCGACTCGCTCTTCGCGCGCGGTGAGCGACCCGATGGAGAAGGGGTGTCGGGGGCCGCGGCCTCGGGTGTTGTCAGCTTCGTGTTGGCCGTGCCGGCCTTCGTCGGGGCGCTCGCGGGAGGCGTCTGGACCCCGGTCATCGGCGCCTACACACTGGCCCTGGCGGGCGTCGGGTACGCCTGCTTCGCGGTCCGTTTGAGGGCGCTTCCGAGGGTGGCGTTGCAATGACCGCGTCGACTGCTGGCATCGTCTGCTTTGACAGGGTCACGGGGGGCTGGACAGAAGGCAGCCCGGTTGTGCGGAATCTGACGGCGCAGTTTGAGCGCGTCGGCGTGACGATCCTGGCCGGGCCGAATGGGACCGGGAAGTCTACGCTCGCGGAGTTGATCAGCGGATACTTGCGGCCCTGGGAGGGAACGGTCCAGATCGACGGCCTGCCGGCCCATTCGCCCCTCGCCCGGGAGAGGAGGCGGATCTGTCGGACGGCCCCGGCCCTCTTCGGCCTGATGACGGTTCGAGACCACCTAGTGTTGTCGGCCCGCTCCGCCGGAGGCGACGTAGCGCGACAACTCGCCCGGGCCGAGGCGATGGGTTTGGGCCCATGGCTCGCAGAGAACGCCGGGACGCTCTCATCAGGCACCGCGAAGAAGCTCTGGTACTTGTTCTGCACCGCTGGCGATTTCGACCTGACCGTTCTGGACGAGCCGTTCAACGCACTTGACGCCGCCGCCGTCGACGCAGTACTCGAAGAAGTCGGCGGATGGGCAAGGAGCCGGTGCGTTGTCCTTATAGCGCACCAGCCGCCGGTAGGGCTTGCCGCCGACCACACGTTCGTTCTATCCCCATGGGCGGTTCGCGGTGTTTAGCGATTCCTCTGCCCAGGGTGTCCGTCGACGCGGTGGGCCTTGGGAGAACGTACGGGGACCGATGAGGTCCGGATTGACGGTGCGAGCCAAACTCGACGCGCCGAGTTGTCCCTCGGGAGTGAAAATCTCAGGCGCGGACATCGAGGCACTGGCAGCGAGCGGGATCTGGCAACGCCACTTCTATCGCGCTCCGGCGACCCTCCCGGCGCCCCGGTCTCAGCCGCCCCCGTCCTGGCGTGGCCGGCCGCCCGTATCGATAGTCGTCGGGGCCGGACGTGTGGCGGTCCGCTGAACTCGGGTTATACGCCAGCGTGATAGAGTGAACAGTCCATTCGGTACTTCTCGCAGATTCGGTGCTGAGTTAGGGGGCGTATGAACCAGCTCGGTTGGGGCATACTCGCGACCGGCGACATCGCCCACGCCTTCACCGAGGCGCTAATTCGGGGCGGGCTTCGTGTGACGGCCGTCGGTTCGCGGTCGAAGCCGAAGGCGCGCGCCTTTGCGCAACACTTCGGGATTGCCCGATATCACCCCTCTTACCAGGAGCTTTGCCGCGACGAAGGCGTCGATATCGTCTACGTGGCCTCGCCCCACGCCTTCCACGCTGAGCACGCATTGTTGGCCTTAAGTGCGGGCAAACACACCCTGATTGAGAAGCCTCTCGCCCTGAACGGTGCTCAAGCGCGGTTGATTGAGCGGACGGCAACGGACGCCGGTCTTGTGGCCATGGAGGCCATGAGAACCAGATTTCTTCCCCATATGGCCGCGGTACGCGAAGTCGTTCGCTCCGGCCGGCTCGGTGAAGTGCGAGCCGTCACCGCCGACATCACCCATAACTCCAACCGAGCGGCCGACCATCGGATCCACAACCTCGAACTGGGCGGTGGGGCCTTGCTGGATCTCGGGGTATACGCGGCGGCTTTCGCGTTCGACCTCCTCGGCGCACCGCGCGAGGTGAAAGCCACGGCGGTGTTCGAAGCGACTGGCGCGGACGCCCAGTGTGCCGCCTCGTTTCTCTACGGTCCGCAAACTGGCGCCTATTGGTTGGCCGCGCTGAACGGCAGGGGGCCCAACACGGCCGCCGTGATCGGATCGGAGGCCCGGATCGAAATCGCACGACCGTGGCATTGCGATGCCGACTTTGCCGTCATCGCCGGCGACGACAGGGTGGTCATGAGTCGTAAAGCGCAGGCCCTTGGGCACGGCTTTGTCTTTCAGGCCTTGGAGATGGAACGCCTCGCGACCCAAGGCCCTGGAGATCCTGGCCCGATGCCGCTCAGCGAATCCGTCAAGGTTATGGATGCGCTGGACGCCGCCCGCAAGCAGATTGGCCTCGTCTACCCGAGTGAGGCCCCCAAGTGACGTCAACCGCAAAGCTGTGCCGGCAGGCATCGCGCACCAGCGATCAGTGACGAAAGGAAACTCCACCATGGTCCGCATGTCCGGCCAGGAACGCCTGGAAAAAGTGCGCGATTACGTTCTTGCGCACGGCACGGTGCGAACCGAAGAACTATCGACCGAATTCAACGTGTCGCTAATGACGGTCCATCGAGACTTGGAGCGCCTCGCCCAGGAGGGCTGGCTCCGCCGGGTCCACGGAGGCGCGTCCGCAGAACGATCAGTACTTTTCGAATCCAACATCAGATTCCGAGCCCTGGAGAATCCCGACTTGAAGGCAAGAGTTGCCCGCCTGGCGGCAGATACGGTCCAACCCGGGCAGGCCGTGCTCCTAGACGATTCGACCACGGGTCTGGCGGTGGCACGCGAATTGCTGGCGAGAGGTGAGCCTTGGACGGCCATCACCAACGCCAACCACGTGGTCCACGCCATAGCGGGCCAACCCAGCGTCGATCTCATCGTCTTGGGCGGTCTCTATCATCCTTCAGCGGACGCATGCTTCGGCGGCAACACTGTAGCCATGCTCTCCAGCCTTTACGCTGACGTGGCGTTTATGTCAACCTCGGCGGTTACGCTTGGGCAGTGCTTTCATCAAGTGCCGGACTCCATAGCCATCAAACGAGCAATGCTAACCTCGGCCGAACGGTCAGTCCTGTTGATCGATCACTCCAAGCTGTCCAAACACGCTTTACACCGTTTCGCATCGGTCAGCGAATTCGACGCGGTCGTCGTAGACGACGGAATTGGGGCTGAGGAGCTTGCGGGCCTAAGGGACTGTCTAGACGAGGTTTATGTCGCCGCCGATGAGGTCTCCTAGGAGACTGTCGGACAAAGCCGTTTCGCGGATAACCGCAACGCTCTGACCTGCGGTGATGTTTCGCGGAAATGCCCGATTTCGGCTTTGTCCGACAGTCTCCTAGGCCCGCCAACGCTTCGACCTCGGCCCGCCCGGACTGCCGCGGGCAGGGCCGGAGGCCAGCCAAACCGTCCGGTCAAGCGAGAGGCCTACGCAACCTGTGATATGCGCTGTTCCATTGAAGCTCACGCACGAAATCGCGCTCGCGAGTCTCCTGGTCGATTACAACTAGTTCCACGCCAAGCATCCGCGCGAAGTCCTCGAACGTCTCCCGCCCAACCGCCGTAGTTAGAGCGGTGTGGTGCGGCCCGCCCGCCGTCATCCAGCACGCCGCGGACACCGCCAGACTTGGGCCCGGGCGCCATATGGCTCGGGCTGTCGGCAGATTCGGCATAGGAGCATCCGGCGGCACGATCTCAATCGTGTTGGCGGTCAGCCGGAACCGTTCCCCCAAATCGGCCAAACCGATCACCAATCCGGGGCCCGGATCCGCATCGAACACGAGGCGAACGGGATCGCCTTTCCCGCCAATCGACAGGGGGTGGATCTCAAGGGAAACCTTCTTCGCCGTTAGAGAAGGACAGACCTCCAGCATATGCGCCCCAAGAATCTTCTCTTCCCCGGGAACGAGGTGATACGTGTAGTCTTCCATCAGAGACGCTCCTCCGGGAAGACCCCAGCCCATCACTTTCGCGGCCCGCACCAAGATAGCGGTCTTCCAATCCCCTTCGGCCCCGAACCCGTACCCCTTAGCCATGAGCCTTTGCACCGCCAGTCCAGGCAGCTGCGCGAGACGTCCCAGGTCCTCAAACGTATCGGTGAAGGCCGTGGCGCCTTCCGCTTCGAGGAATCGTCCGATGGCGATCTCCTGCTTTGCCGCATACAGCAGCGATGGCCTTCTCTCACCGCCCGCACGCAACTCGGGCTCGACCGTGTACTCATCGTCGTATGCAGCGGCGAGCTGTTGGGATTCCGCGTCTGTCACCTCTTCGATTGCCGATTCCAGG